>JBOFJB010000501.1:0-3332 GCA_051650465.1 Dermatophilaceae bacterium
CTCGCGCCTGGAAAGCGGCGCGGTCATCCGGTGTCCACCAGTCACGCAGCAGACCCGTGCCGTCGAACTGCGAGCCCTGATCGTCGAACCCGTGCCCGATCTCGTGCCCAATGACCGCACCGATGCCTCCGTAGTTGGCGGCGTCGTCGACGTTGACGTCGAAGAACGGCGGTTGGAGGATCGCCGCCGGGAAGACAATCTCGTTCAACCCGGGGTTGTAGTACGCGTTCACCGTCTGTGGCGTCATGAACCACTCGCCGCGGTCCACTGGGCCGCCGAGTTTGGCCAGATTCCGGTCGACCTCGAAAGACGTCGCCCGGCGAACGTTGCCGACGAGGTCGCCGGGATCGACCATGAGTGCCGAGTAGTCACGCCACCTGTCGGGATAGCCGACCTTAGGAGTGAACCCAGCCAACTTTTCCAGCGCCTCGGCGCGGGTCGTGGACCCCATCCACGGAACCCGGCTCAGGCTCTGCCGGAACGCCTCGACGAGGTTCGCGACGAGGGTAACCATCGCCGTCTTCGCGTGCGGTGGAAAGTGCCGCTCGACGTACAACTGTCCGACGGCCTCCCCCAAAGACGCCTCGACCAGCCCCACCCCCCGCTTCCAGCGCTCGCGGATCTCGGGCACTCCGGAGAGCGTGCGCCCATAGAAGGCGAAGTTCTCGTCGACGAACGCGTCCGTGAGGTACGGCGCCGTAGCGTGGGCCACCTGCCAGGCCAACCAGTCACGCCAGGCGACCAGCGAGTCGTCGGCCAGCGCGGTCGCCATGGCACGCAGATAGTCGGGCTGGCGCACGACAACCGCAGCGAACGCACCGTCCGGTGCGTGAAGCCCGATGAGGTACGACGCCCAGTCGACCCCGGGCGACAACTCGGCGAGCCCGGCGGCATCCGTCAGGGTGTACGTCTTGACCGGGTCACGATTGGTCACCTGGTCCCAGTGACCGGCCGCGAGCCGGGTCTCGAGCCGCATCACCCGCTGTGCGGCAACCTCCGCGTCAGGCCAGCCGGCAAGTTCGAGCATCCGGGCAATATGCGCCACGTACGCCTCGCGCCGGGCCGCGTGCTGCTCCTCGCGGTAGTACGACTCGTCAGGCAGCCCGATGCCGGCCTGCTCGAGGTAGACGACGTATCTCGTCGGGTCTCGATCGTCGGTGCTGACGATAGGTGAGAACAACCCGCCGACCCCGGTGCGGGCGAACTCGCCGAGGAGGCGCATCAGGTCGTTGGACGTTGCCACCGCCCGCACCCGCTCGAGATCGGCATCCAAGGGTTCGCGTCCGCGGGCCTCGACGGTCGCCTGGTCGAGAAACGACGCATAGAGGTCACCGACCTTGGCAGCCGCCGAGCCGGCCTCCGGCGCACCCGCGGCTACCTCCTCGATGATGGCCCGCACGTGCTCTTCGGCCGTGTCGCGCAGCATGTCGAAGGTGCCGTACCGACTACGGTCGGCAGGAATGTCGGTGCTCACCAGCCAGCGCCCGTTGACGTGGCCGAACAGGTCGTCCTGTGGCCGCACCGCGACATCGGACATCGACCGGTCGATACCGGAGATCACGAGCGTCCTCCTCGGGGACAGTGAGCGGCCTGGGCCCCACCCAGCCAGGAGGAGCCAGGAGATGCAGCGGACCGACCGCTCGGCCGCGCGGCGTCAGCCACGGTTGGGCCGGTCACGGTTGCGGCGTCTGCGAGAGTGATCGTCGTGCGGCCACGGAGTCAGCCTGCTGGTGACGCTCGTCGGCGACTCTCTCAGTGAGATCTAGCCCGCCACCCGCCGCGTGCCGACCTCGGGGACGGCTGTCGCGGGACACTAGTGCTCGGGGAACCTCGACCAGCCCGCCGACGACCGACTCGCCTCGCTCGGTCAGGAGGTCACGACCTGACCGGCGCGCAGGGACCGCGACGACCGCGACGACCGCGACCGCGAGGGCCAGACTGAGGAGCGTGCCGATGACGACGGTGACCATAGACCTAGGGTGTCAAGCCGGATGGCGCCAGCCAAATCGGCCGACGGGACGGGTCGCAAGCCCACACGCACACTTAAGGTGGCGCACGTGACGCTGCCAGCGACCGAGACCCCCGGCGAGCCGGGCCCACGGCGTCGTCGACTGCCCTGGTTCGCTGAGATAGCGCTCGCCCTCCTTGCCGTAGGCCTGGTCCAAAGCCTGCTGGTGAAACCTTTTGGCGTGCCCTCGCAGTCCATGGAGCAGACCCTGCACATCGGTGATCGAATCCTCGTGAACCGGCTGGACGACGACGTCGCACGCGGCGAGGTCGTGGTGTTCGGCCACGGCGACAACTGGCAGGACGCGAATCGGCCATCGGCCGACAACCCCGCGGTCCGTCTGCTTCGCGTGTTCGGCGACGCCACCGGCATCGGGCCGAGCAACACCGCGTACACCGTCAAGCGCGTGGTGGGCCTGCCCGGCGAACAAGTCGCGTGTTGCACCGTCGACGGCCAGGTCACCGTCGACGGCCGGGCGGTGCCGGAGCCGTACATCTTCGAGGACTTGCCGTTCACTTCCGGAACGCTCGACTGCTCGTCATCCGCACGCTCCATGCGGTGCTTCCCCGAGATTCGCGTGCCCGCCGACATGCTGCTCGTTCTCGGCGACCACCGGTCTCAGTCAGCCGACTCGGTGTTCGCCTGTCGCGGGGCAAACCAGGGACCGGAGTGCGCGCGGTTCGTGCCGGTAGAGCGAGTCGTCGGCTCGGTCGCCACGAGATTCTGGCCACCCGGCGACATCGGCAGGGTCGACTGACCGACACCCGTCGGCATCCGACGAGGCCGACGGAGCACCACGGCTGCCGACGAGCGCGACCGCGTCACGCCGACGCGGCGACGTCACGGAGACGTTGCGACACCACAGTGGTCACCCCGTCGCCACGCATCGAGACACCATAAAGGGCATCACCGACCTCCATCGTGCGCTTCTGGTGGGTGATCACGACGAGTTGACTCGAGTCGCGTAGTTCCTCGAACAAGGTGATGAGCCGACCAAGGTTGGTGTCGTCGAGCGCCGCCTCGACCTCGTCCATGATGTAGAACGGGCTCGGCCGAGCCTTGAAGATGGCCACCAGTAGCGCCACCGCCACGAGGGAACGCTCGCCGCCGGAGAGCAGGCTGAGCCGCTTGACCTTCTTGCCCGGCGGACGTGCCTCGACCTCGATGCCGGTGGTGAGCATGTCGCCAGGGTCGGTGAGCACGAGGCGGCCCTCACCGCCGGGGAAGAGCCGCGTGAACACCCGCTCGAACTGCTCCTTGGTGTCGTGGAACGCCTCACTGAACACCTGCTCGACGCGTTCGTCGACCTCGCGGACGATGTCGA
>JBOFJB010000502.1:0-4219 GCA_051650465.1 Dermatophilaceae bacterium
TCTCGGTGCTCGTGCTCACGGCTCAGGACTCCTTGCCGAACTCGGGGTGGTGGGGGTTCTCCCAGATGACGCATCCGCCCATGCCGATGCCGATGCACATCGCGGTGAGCCCGAAACGCACGTCAGGCCGGGCCTCGAAGTGCCGGGCCAGTTGGGTCATCAGCCGTACGCCGGAGGACGCAAGCGGATGGCCCACCGCGATCGCTCCGCCCCAGGGGTTCACCCGCGGGTCGTCATCCGAGATGCCGAAGTGATCGAGGAAGGCCAGCACCTGGACCGCGAACGCTTCGTTCAGTTCGAAGAGGCCGATGTCGTCGATGCGCAGCCCGGCCTTCATCAGCGCCTTCTCGGTGGCCGGCACCGGTCCGATGCCCATCACCTCGGGCTCGACCCCGACGAAGCCGAACGCGACCATCTGCATCCGCACCGGGAGCCCGAATTCGCTGGCCGCCGTCCGAGAGGTGAGGAGGCACGCGGTCGCGCCGTCGTTGAGGCCGGCCGCGTTACCGGCGGTGACCCGGCCGTGCGAGCGGAACGGGGTCCGCAGGCCGGCCAGGTCGTCGAGGGACGTCGCTGGGCGGGGTGGCTCGTCCGCGGTCGCCAGGCCCCAGCCCCGCTCGACGTCACGGATGGCCACCGGCACCAGGTCGGGCTGGACCTGGCCGGCGTCGTAGGCAGCCGCCAGTTTGCGTTGGCTCGTGACGGCGAACGCGTCGCAGCGTTCCCGGGTGATCGTCGGGAATCGGTCGTGCAGGTTCTCGGCCGTCTTTCCCATGACCAGAGCGGACTGGTCCACCAGCCGCTCGGCGAGGATCCGCGGGTTCGGGTCGATGCCCTCACCCATCGGATGGCGACCCATGTGCTCGACGCCGCCAGCGATCGCCACGTCGATCGCGCCCACGCCGATGGATGACGCCACCGTGGTCACCGCCGTCATCGCGCCAGCACACATCCGGTCGATCGAGTACCCGGGGGTGGTGCGCGGCAGCCCGGCGAGGAGCGCCGTCATCCGACCCAGGGTGAGCCCCTGGTCGCCGATCTGGGTGGTCGCGGCGATCGCGACCTCCTCGACGCGTTCGCTGGGAAGCGACGGGTTACGGCGCAACAACTCGCGCACGCACTTCACGACCAGATCATCGGCGCGGGTCTCGGCGTAGAGCCCGGAACGGCCGGCCTTGCCGAACGGGGTACGGACGCCGTCGACAAAGACGACCTCCTGGAGCAACGTGGGCACAGGGCCTCCCGGATGACGATGACGGTGGTGGTGGCCACTCACGCTACCCGCGAGTAGGTCTGCAGGTCGCGCGGACGCCGGGTGAGGGTGCTCACGCAATTCCTCACGAGCCGCCATCGATCACGGGTCAGGATGGGCGGCAAAGGCAGCGGCGAGCATCGGCGCCACGATCTCTGCCTGCCAGGTGCGCACCCCAAGGCCGTCGAGCGCCGCCGCGAACCCGGGGTCGGAGCGGTCGGCGGGCGGCTGCCACACCACGCGGCGCAACGGGTCCGGCGAGCAGACGTTCTCGATGGGGATGAGGTGAGCGTCGGCGAACGTGGTGAGTGCGGCCCGGACATCGGCCAGTCGCACCGCCGCGGCGGGGTCCTTCTCCGCCCAGACCCGTGGTGGTGGCGGACCCTCGGACGACAGCGTGCGCGGTGGCAGGCTGTCCTCAGGAAGTCCAGTGGCCCGCTTCACCGCGTCGACCCATGTTCGCCCGTACCGAGCGATCGCCCGGTGCCCGCTCGGTAGGTCACCGACGGTGGTCGGCGCGAGGCGCGCGATCTCGACCATCACGGCATCCGGAAGTACCCGGCCGATGGCAACGTCTCGGCCTCGGGCGAGGTCGTCGCGGGCGAACCACAGTTCGCGGAGCACGGCAGTGGCCCGGCGCGACCGCAACGTGTTCAGCCCCGAGGTGCGCCGCCACGGGTCGACCCGCTCGGCCGGTGCCCAGCCGAGCAGGGCAGCGAATTCCTGCCGGGCCCACTCGTCCTTCCCTTGGGCGGAAAGGTCGACGCCCATGAGGTTGCGCAACTCGCCGAGCACCTCGACATCGAGCGCGGCGTACCTCAGCCACGGCTCCGGTAGCGGCCGGGTCGACCAGTCGACCGCGGAGTGCTCCTTGGCCAGGCTCAGCCCGAGGTAGTGCTCCACCACCGCGGCCAGGCCGACCCGGGGCATGCCGAGGATCCGGGCGGCCAACTCGGTGTCGAACACCTGGCGGGGGCGTAGACCCACCTCCGCCAGGCAGGCGAGATCTTGAGTGGCGGCGTGCAAGATCCACTCGGCCCGCCCGATGGCCGCATCGAGGGGGGACAGATCGGGGCAGCCGACCGGGTCGACCAGCCACGTGCCGGCGCCCTCCCGACGTACCTGGACGAGGTAGGCGCGCTGCCCGTAGCGATAGCCGGACGCCCGCTCGGCGTCGACGGCGACCGGCCCCTCCCCGGCTGCGACAGCGGCCGCGGCCTCGAGCAGCGCCCGTTCGGTGTCGACCACCGACGGGACCCCGTCGGCCGGTTCCATGAGCGGCACCGACGGAGCGCGCTCGGAGTCGAACTCGGTAGCCATCAGCGACGTGGCTGGGGCAGTGCGATGACGCCCTCGGGCAGGGGCGGTAGACCGGCGACGGTGCACAACAGGTCGGACCAAGCGAGGAGGTGGTCTGCGGCGTCAGGCCCCAGCGGGGTCCACGACGCCCGGACCTCGATCTCGACAGTGGCCGGGCGGTCGGCGAGACCAGCGAAGCCCTGGGACACGACCCGGGTGACCGTCCCTGCCTCGGCGATGTACCGCACGCCACGGGCGGTGAGGGCGCTGGTGAGCCAGGCCCAGCCCACCTCGCCGAGCAGCGGGTCGCTCGCGAACTCTGCCTCGAGCGCGGCCCGGACAAACGTCACGGCCCGCCATGCACCGCCCCACGGTTCGGGTATCGCTGGGTCGTGCAGCAGCACGAAACGGCCGGAGGCGAGGTCGTCGCCATCGCCGCGACGGTCAGAGACCTCAGCGGTCAGGGCCACCGCAAATGGTGAGATCCGCCCAGGAGCGGGCACTTCGGTGAGTCGAACCTCTGGCCGTAGCCGGGCGCGACGTAGATCTTCGAGAGCGCGAGCGAACTCGGGCGACTCCCGTCCGGTCAGGGTCCGGCTGGCCACGAGAGCAATCTAGGCCGGTTGGCGCCTATCCGTCGTCGTGGCGCGCCGATCGATCACACCTGACTCTGGCAACCCGACGGCGTTACTCCTCGGCGGAAGAGGCCGCCAGACAGGGAACCGGCGTCATCCGTCACTACGCTGCGCGATGTGCTCAGTCTCCTCGCGCTTGCCTCGTCGGCGGCCTGGGGAACGGCCGACTTTTTCGCCGGGGTCCTGTCCCGGCGCCGGTCGCCGGTCGCCGTCGTCGGGTGGCAGCAAGGACTGGCGTTCCTCGGTGTCTCGGTCGTCGTGCTCTGGCGGCTGGACACCGTGACCTGGTCGGGCTGGCCGGGTTGGGCGGCAGTCGCGGGCCTCGCCGGCATGACGGGGCTGGTGTGTTTCTACGCCGCGCTATCCAGCGGCACGATGGGGGTTGTCGCCCCGGTCGCCGCACTCGGTGTGGTGGTACCCGTCGTCTTGGGCGTCATGTCCGGCGAGCAGCCGTCGGTATGGGCCTGGGTGGGGATGCTGGTCGCCGTCACCGGAGTCCTCCTCGCTTCCGGTCCCGAGGTGAACGGCGCGGTGTCGGCGCGTCCGGTCGTCCTGGCAGCCGTCGCCGCGGTCTGCTTCGGGCTCGCGCTGTTCTGCCTCGACCGTGGTGCACGCGAATCCCTGCTGATGACGTTGTGGGGGATGCGGGCGACATCGGTATCGATCATGGTCGTGCTCGCGGTGGCGCTGCGGACCGTTGGCGGGGTGCGGCCGCGTGAGTTGCCCAGCCTGTGGTTGATCGGGTGCGGCGACCTCGCCGCCAACGCGCTGTTCGCGCTCGCGTCGTCGCGTGGCCAGGTCAGCGTGGCCGCCGTCCTCGGGTCGCTGTACCCGGTGGTCACCGCGATCCTCGCGCGCGTGATACTCAAGGAACGGCTGCGCCGCGTCCAGCATGTCGGGGTCGTGCTCGCCGTCATCGGGGCGGCGGTCATCGCCCGGTAGATGGTGCGGTCGGCTCCGGATGGGAGGATGGCCCGCTGTGACGACCCACCACGCCACCGGCACCAGGGCACCTGGGCGCGGTGCGTCATCC
>JBOFJB010000503.1:0-7807 GCA_051650465.1 Dermatophilaceae bacterium
CACGTCGATGACACCCAGCCGCATGCGCCCAAGGTAGCCGGTAGGGCTCCCGACCCTCGTAGGGTGGAGCGGTGCCCGAGACCCCGCTGGACACACCGCGCACCTGGGCCGAGTTCACCGACCCGGACGAGCCGGGCCAGCGTTTCCGCATTGACCTCACCTGGCTGACCTCCAGTTGGACGTGCATCTTCGGGTCCGGGTGCCGCGGCATCGACGCCGCCCGACCGGACGACGGCTGCTGCACCCTCGGCGCGCACCTCACCGATGACGACGACGTCGCCCGGGTGCGTACGGCGGCCGCCGAACTCGGCGAGGACGAGTGGCAGATGCATCCCGGTTACGGCCGCAGCGGCGACCGGTCGCCGGCGCGGCTCGGCGCCTGGTCGGAGATCGAGGAGGGTGGTGCGCGCGTCACGCGCGTCGTCGACGGCGCCTGCATCTTCCTCAACCGGCCCGGGTTCCCCGCCGGTGCCGGGTGCGCACTGCACCAGCACGCCGTGCTCACCGGGACACCACCGCACGAGGCCAAACCCGACGTGTGCTGGCAACTGCCGATCCGGCGGTCGTACCGCACCGTCGAGCGGCCCGACGACACCTCATACCTCGAGGTCACCATCACCGAATACGACCGGCGCGGATGGGGCCCGGGCGGGCACGACCTCGACTGGTACTGCTCGGGGAACCCCGAGGCACACGTCGGGCGGGAACCCGTATTCCGCTCCAGCGCAGCGGAACTGGTTGCCCTGATCGGCCAGGCCGCCTACGACGTACTCGCCCTGCGGTGCGAAGCCCACCTCGACCTCGCCCGCCGAGCCCGCTCTACCGGTGGCCGGGCGCTGATCCCGCTGCTCATGCACCCGGCCACCATCGACGCCGGCACCGTCGGCGGCTCCCGGGCGGGCACGACGCGCGCCACGGCATCCGGCACGACGGCGGCCGCACGGGCGGCGGCCCGACGCGAGTTCGGGGGCAGCAAGGGTTCCGGGCCATCAGCGGCCGGCGCGTCGTGATCCGCAGCCCCAACATCTGGGACGCGCCCGACACGTACGAGGTGGAGAACCTCGCCGCCGACCGGGTGGGAGTGGTCGATGCCGCGATCGATCGGGTCCGCCCACTCGCCGGTGCGGATGTCGTGGATGTCGGCTGCGGCACCGGGTTTCACCTACCGCGGCTGGCAGCGGCCGGCGCCCGGGTCGTCGGCATCGAGCCGCATCTGCCACTCGTCGCGCGGGCACCACGGCGGATGACGTCGCTCGCCTCCCCGGGAGCCGCCGTGGTGGCCGGGTCTGCTGAGGCGCTGCCGCTGGCCGACGGTTCGGCGGATGTGGTGCACGCGAGGTATGCGTACTTCTTCGGCGCCGGCTGCGAGCCGGGCCTGGCCGAAGCACGGCGGGTGCTGCGGCCGGGTGGGGCCGTCGTGGTCGTGGACCTCGACGCCACCCGGTCGACGTTCGGCGGGTGGTTCCGGCGCGGTTACCCCGGGTACGACCCCGCCGCGGTGCAGCGGTTCTGGGATCGGCAGGGGTTCACCACCGAGCGGCTCGATGTCGAGTGGACGTTCGACCGGCGCGCCGACCTGGAGGCCGTCATCCGCATCGAGCTGCCGCCTGCGGTGGCCGACGCCGCGGTGTCTGAGCATCACGGCTGCACGCTCGATGTCGCCGTCGTCCTGCGCTGGTGGCGTTCGGGTACCAGGTGAGCCCACGCGACCGCCACCGCGACCACCGGCGTCGACTCACACCTCGCCGGCCCGGACCGTTCTGTGCTCGATCCACGGTTCCGGCAGAGAGGTCGACCCCCGTCATGTCCACATCGAGGTCGGTCAGCACGTCTGTCCTGAACCAGTTCCTGTTTCTGGCACTCACCTGGGGCGCCAGTTTTCTGTTCATCAAGGTGGCCTTGGACGGGCTCTCGCCAGCCCAGGTCGCGTTCGGCCGACTTCTGATCGGTGCTGTCACGCTGGCCGTCATCTGCGCGTGGAGCCGCCGCACGCTGCCACGGGACCCGACCGTGTGGGCGCACCTGCTCGTCGTCGCCCTGCTGCTGTGTGCGCTGCCGTTCACCCTCTTCGCGTGGGCCGAGCAGCACATCTCCTCCGCACTGGCCAGCATCTACAACGCGACGACGCCGCTGATGACGATGCTCGTCGCGTTGAGCGCACTACCCGAGGAGCGCCCCACCCGGGCCAGGATGGTCGGCCTCGCCACGGGATTCGCGGGAGTGCTCGTCGTGCTCGCGCCGTGGTCGGGCCTGGGGGACAGCGACCTCGCCGGCCAGCTCGCCTGCCTTGCTGCCACCGGCTGCTACGGCGTCGCGTTCGTCTACCTGCGCCGGACCATCACCCCTCGCCGCCTGCATGCGGTGCCTGTCGCCACGGTCCAGGTCGGCCTCGGCGCTGCGCTGATGGCCGTCGTCGCTCCCTGGCTGGCCAATGCTCCCGTGGACCTCAGCACGCCGGTCGTCGGCAGCATCATCGCCCTGGGTGCGTTGGGCACCGGTCTCGCCTACGTCTGGAACACCGCCGTGGTGAACGGCTGGGGCGCGACGAACGCGGCCACGGTCACCTACCTGACCCCGGTCGTCGGAGTCGCTCTCGGTGCACTGATCCTCGGCGAGCGGATCGGCTGGCACGAGCCGGTCGGGGCGCTGGTCGTCATCTGCGGCATCGCGATCACCCAGGAACGACTCCGACTGCCGACCGCTCGCAGACGGCGTCGGCCCGGCGAGCCGTCGTCGACAGAGGACTACGTCATCTGACCCGTGGCCTTCGGCTCCGTGGACCGTGCGAGACGCGGCTGGCTTCGGTTTCTGCCCAGTTTTTCTGTACAGTTCTCGTCATGACGATGTTCGCCGACGTGCACTCCGAGCGGCCGATGTCGGTCACCGCGGCCACGGGCCGCGGCGTCGCGGGCCTGGTCAGGGACGCCGAACGCGGTGCGGACATCATCGTCGAGCGGCACGGTCGCGCGGTCGCCGCGGTCGTGTCGATGGAACACTTCGACGAACTCCACCGACTGCGGGCCGACCTGATCGCTGCTTCCCTCGTCCTCGCCCGCGAGTTGTCCGACACCGGCAACCGCACCGACCTCGACGACACCATCGCGGCCTTCGGGTTCGACCGGGCCGAGCTTGAGGCCGAGGTCGATACCGACATCGCCGCCGCCCGAGAGTGAAGCTGCTGCCACGAGCCGGCCCCGATCGGCGATGACATATGGCCAGGGAAAGAAAGCACCCGGATGTCCCGGGAAGCGTGGTGCGCCTGACCGACGATGCGGTCGGGGACTTGCGAGCCCTGTTCAGAGCCGACCCGCAGATCGTGCGCTGGGCCCTGAAGAAGATGATCCAACTCGAGCGTGACCCCTATGCAGGGGACCCTCTGTTGGGCGGCCTCGTCGGCTACCGCAAGATCACCGTCGGCAACCGTGACTGGCGCGTCGTCTGGCGGGTCGTGCAGGACGAGTGCGGCGACTTCCGGGTCGAGGTCGCGGAGATCTGGGCGGTCGGGTACCGCAAGGACGGTGAGGTCTATGGGGAGATCGAGCAGCGCGTCGCTGACGCCGGCTCCTCATCCAGGACAAAGGCACTCACCGAGGTTCTCGGGCTCTTCACGACGCAAGCGCACGACCTGACCGCGACCCCCGAACCGGAGATGCCTGCGGCGATCCCGAGGTGGCTGACCGACGCCCTGCTCTACGTGGTGCGCCTGCCGGCCCGGCACGTCGAGAAGATGAGCCTCGACGAGGCCGAGAATGCCTGGGCAGAACACATCTCCGGCGCAGGGTCGGGAACCTGACCCACCTGCACCTGTAGGTCTCAGGCGCGGGTGAGCGCGACCCGACCCATGGAGGGCGCGATGACGTTCGCTCATGGTGCCGCGGGGCAAAATAAGGTGTCGTATTTGCTACGCTGAAAGCGTTAAAGTCTCATTTTTGGTATTTGAAGGAGCGCGCATGGCGGGCGCAACACGAGGGCGCACACCTACCTCAGTGGCGCGCGCACTCGACGGACTGGGCAGCGACGTGGCCACGTGGCGCAAACTGCGCCACCTCACAGCCGAGCAGGTCGCCGACCGCGCTGGCGTCAGTCGCAGCACCGTCCTGCGCCTCGAAGGCGGGCAGGGAGCCTCCGTGGAGAACCTGCTTCGGGTTGCTCGCGCACTGGGTGTGCTTGATCTGCTCACGAAGTCGCTCGACCCGTATACGACCGACATAGGTCGCCTCCGCGCCGACGAGAAACTCCCGACCAGAGTGCGTGCTCGCGGAGCCGGCAGGTGAGCGCCGTCGAGGTCTGGGTCTGCCTCGGGGGCAACGACGTCCGCGCCGGCACTCTGTACCCGCACCGTCGCCGCGGCGGCAGCACCGAGAGCGCCAGTTTCACCTACGCGGCCGACTACATCGCCAACCCGCGCGCCTACTCTCTGGAGCCGGCACTTCCTCTCGAGGCTGGCACCCACCAGAGCGCTTTCGGGCACTCGATGTTCGGTGCGTTCGGCGACTGCGCTCCCGATCGGTGGGGCCGGACTCTGGTCACGCGGCGCGAGGCCGCTCAGGCCCGAGCCGACGGCCGAGAACCGCGCAGCCTCGGCGAGGTCGACTACCTCCTCGGGGTCCGTGACGACCTGCGACAGGGCGCGCTACGTTTCCGCCGCGGCGACGGCCAGTTCGAGCCGACGGAAGAGCACGGCGTCCCGGCACTGACCGACCTACCCGAACTGCTCACTCTCGCAGCGCGAGCCGAGGCGGACTCAGCCGACCTGCCGGACCTCCAGCGCCTCATCCGAGTCGGCAGCTCGCTCGGCGGGGCACGGCCCAAGGCACACGTTCGCGACGCCGACGGCAACCTTGCTATCGCCAAGTTCCCCAGCGCCGCGCACGACACGTGGAACGTCATGGCGTGGGAGAAGGTCGCGCTCGACCTCGCCGCCCGGGCCGGGATCACCGTTCCGGCAAACACCCTGCTGAAGCTCGCCGGCCGCAACATTCTTGTTGTCGATCGGTTCGACCGAACCCGCGACGCCGACGGTGGACCGGCCGGGCGCATCGGCTACGTCAGCGCGATGACGATGCTCCAGTCCACCGACGGCCGGCAGGGTAGCTACCTGGAGATTGCCGAGACCATCGAGACGCGCTCATCGAACGCGACCGCGGATCTGCGCCAGCTCTGGCGCCGGATCGTTTTCTCCATCCTCATCTCCAACACCGACGACCATCTGCGCAACCACGGATTCTTGCACCAGGACGGGGACACCTGGCGGCTGTCTCCGGCGTTCGACGTCAACCCGAACCCCGAACCAGGGACCAAGCACCTCAGCACGACCATCGACCTGGGTGATGACACGGCGAGCATCTCGCTCGCACTTGCGGTCACGGACTACTTTCGCCTCAGTGCACAGGCGGCCAACGAGATTGTTGCGCAGGTCCGGACGGCCGTGTCGGACTGGGCTTCGGTCGCCCGCCAGCACGGCCTGTCCTCGCCAGAGATCACCGCCATGTCATGGGCGTTCGACGCACACTCCACGCATACGTCGCGATAGACGCGGCGATCAGTCGTGCCGCGTCATCCGCCGGTTGGGGTCGAGGTCGAGGGCGATGTCGACGATCGGGCTGGAGTGAGTCAGCGCACCGACCGACAGGTAGTCGACACCGGTCTCGGCGTACTCGCGCGCCACGTCGAGCGTCAGACCGCCGGTGGCCTCGAGCTCGACCCGCTCCCCCGCCGCCCGCACGGCATCCACCGTCTGGCGCAGCACCGGCACAGACATGTTGTCGCACAACAGGAATCGCGCACCGACGGCCACCGCCTCGAGTGCCTCGGCGACCGTGGTCACCTCCACCTGGATGTCGATCTCGGGATACGCCGACCGGATGGCGTGCCACGCCTGGGTGAGCCCGCCCGCGGCGAGCTTGTGGTTGTCCTTGACCATCGCCACGTCGTAGAGCCCCATCCGCTTGTTCGTGCCGCCGCCGCACCGCACCGCGTACTTCTCGAGCGACCGCAGCCCCGGGGTGGTCTTGCGGGTGTCGAGCACCGTGGCACCGGTGCCCGCGAGCGCCGCGGCCCACATCCGGGTGTGCGTGGCCACCCCGGATGCGCGGCACAGCAGGTTGAGCGCGGTGCGCTCCCCGACGAGTGTGGTGCGGGTGGAGCCTTCGAGAGTGGCCAGGGTCGCACCGCGGGTCACGACGTCACCGTCCGACGCGTGCAGCGTCACCGCTCCCGCCCCGGTGCCAAGCCGCCGCGCCACCGCGTCAAACACCAGGGCCAGCACCGGGAGCCCGGCTACCACGCCATCAGATCGCGCGACCACTCGCGAATCCGCCTCTGCCGCAGCCGGAATCGTCGCAGACGTGGTCACATCGAGACCTGGCGCCGGGCCGAGGTCCTCGTCGAGCGCCCGCTCGACCACGAGCCGGACATCGTCAACCGGGAAGGTGTGGCTCAGCATCTGGGTACCTCCTGCGGGGCGAGCACGGCGCGTTCGGTGACGTCGAGGATGCCGTGCGCCCGCCTAGCGAGGCTCTGCCGCACCGTCCAGCGGGGGTCGCCGAGCGCCGGGAAGTCCGAACGCACGTGGCCGCCGCGGGTCTCCTCACGGCGGTGGGCGAGCAGCGACAGGGCCAGTCCGACGTGCAGCAGGTTCGAAGTCTCCCAGGAGAGCGGCCCCGGCTCGGCCTGGGACGGCGGCCGGTCCGCAAGCGCCTGGAGGGCGTCGAGCGCCTCTGCCGTCGACTCCGCGGTGCGCACCGGCCCCGACCCGCGAGTCATCGCACGCTGCACGGTGAGTCGGTGACCCGCCGAGAGCAGGTCGGGCAGATCGTCGCCGGCGACCGGCTCTCGCGCGGGCAATTCCCCGGCGGCGAGCCGGGCCGTGACGTCGTCGGCGATGCGGTGCGCGAAGACCAGACCCTCGAGGAGGGAGTTCGAGGCCAACCGGTTGGCGCCGTGCACGCCGGTGCAGGACACCTCGCCGCACGCATAGAGGCCGTCCAGCGAGGTGCGTCCCCGCAGGTCGGTCTCGACCCCACCCGAGGCGTAGTGCTGCGCGGGCGCCACCGGCAGGAGTTCGGTGGCGGGGTCGAACCCGAGTTCGCGGCATCGCGCGACGATCGACGGGAAACGCTTCTCCAGGAACGCCGCACCGAGATGCCGTGCATCGAGCCACACGTGGTCGACCCGCTGGTCGCGCATCACGTCGAGGATGGCGCGCGACACGACATCCCGCGGCGCGAGATCAGCCAACTCGTGCCGTCCCGTCATGAACCGGTGCCCGGCGTCGTCGACGAGGAACGCCCCCTCGCCGCGCACCGCCTCCGAGATCAGCGGCTGCTGTCCGGTCGACCCCTCACCGAGGAACAGCACGGTCGGGTGGAACTGCACGAACTCGAGGTCGGTGACCCGAGCACCGGCCCGCAGCGCGGCCGCCATCCCGTCGCCGGTCGCGACCGGTGGGTTGGTCGTCGAGGTGTAGATCTGGCCGAGCCCGCCGGTGGCGAGCACCACGGCCCGGCCGTGCGCGGCGCCGACCCCATCGACCTGCCCCGCGCCGATGACGTGCAACGTCACCCCGCAGACCGTGCCGTCGGCTGCGGTGAGCAGGTCGACGACGAGGGCATGCTCGACCACCTCGATGCCGGGGTCGTCGCGGACCCGCTCCAGGGCCGCGATCAACGCCCGGGAGATCTCGGCGCCGGTGGCGTCCCCGCCCGCGTGCGCGATCCGGTCGCGGTGGTGGCCGCCCTCGCGGGTCAACAGGATCTCGCCGTCGTCGTCGAGGTCGAACTCGGCACCGAGCGCCACCAACTCGTGC
>JBOFJB010000504.1:0-6544 GCA_051650465.1 Dermatophilaceae bacterium
CTCACCCACGTTCGCGGACCAGACCGTCAGACCACCCCAGGAAAGGACACCCGATGATCGACCTCGTGACGAGGATCCTCGGCGACAAGAAGCAGTGGCGGGCCGACCTGAACCGCGACGTGGCCCGGAAACTCGCACACTAGGGCGATGCTCACCATCGGCCAGCTCGCGGGGGCTGCCGGCGTCACGGTGCGGGCGGTGCGGCACTACCACGCCACGGGGCTGCTGCCGGGGCCCGAGCGCGACGGCTCCGGCTACCGGCGCTACCCGGCGGCGGCAGTGGTGGAACTGGTGAAGATCCGCACCCTTGCCGACGCCGGGGTGCCGCTCTCCCGGGTTCACGAACTGTTGGTCGCGGATGACGCGGAGCTCGCCGCAGCGGTCGCCGAGATCGACCGCCGGCTACGGGCCGAGGTCCGGGAGCGACAGGAGCATCGACGCCGCATCGCCCGGCTCGCGGCCGGCGACAGCCTGGCCCTGCCGCCCGAGGCGGTCGCGTACCTCGACAAGTTGCGCGCATTCGGCTTCCAGGAGCGGATCGTCGAGATCGAGCGGGACAGCTGGATCCTCATCGCCGCCCAGATGCCGGAGGCGGTGCCGGCGATGATGGCGATCAAGCACACGATGCTCGAGCACGAGGTCGTCCGCGGGATGTACCTCGAGGTCGGCACGTTCATCGACATCGAGCCGGACGACGCAGCGCTGCCAGCGTTCGCCGATCACGTGGTCGAGCTGGTCGAGGCAATGTACGCCGCGGCCGAGGAGGAGGTCTCGGACGAGGCTCGGGCACTCGAGGTGGAGCACCCGGTCAGCGACGAGCTCGTCGCGCTGCTCGACGCGATCTTCCTCGAGTCCTTCCCCGCCGCGCCGCGCCTGCTCGAGCTGCTCGAGGAGCGCGGCCTGACCGGCTGGACGAACATCCGCCGCATCGAGACCGCTCCCTGAGAACCCTGACTCGGCAGACACCAGCGATAGCCTCGGCGCCTGACCAGCCGGTGGCCGGCGGCCGGGTGTACGGGGCCCCGCGACCGCGGCTTCTTCCCGAGCCGAGGTCGACGAACTGTGGTCAACCTGACCACCGCTCCCCTGCGGTCGGCCGCCGCCCGCAGGCCGGTGCGCCGTCGGCAGACTTCCCGGGCACACCCACCGTCGTCGCCGCGCGGTCGCGGCCGGGTGGCCTTTCGGAGTCCGAACGGCCACCCGCCGGCGCGAGCGGTCCGAACCTGGCCGTCCCTACCATCGTGCTCTCGTCATCCCTGGCCGAAGGACCGCCCATGTCTGCCTCTGCTCCGGCCCGACCGACCCGTCGAGCCGGCTTCACATCCGTCCTCGTCGGAGTGCTCCGTATCTCGGTCGGGTTCGTCTTCGTCCTCACCGGCGCCATGAAGTTCGTCATCCACGCCGAGGAGGTCGCGCTCTTCGAGCGCTGGGGCGTGCCCGCTGCCGGACTCGCCGTGACCGGGACCGGCCTCATCGAGATCCTCGCCGGTCTCGCGCTCGCCGCCGGTGTAGCGATGCCGGTGCCCGCAGTCCTGCTCGCCGGGACGATGGTCGGCGCGCTGGCCACGGCCGGCCGGGTGGACGGCGGCCAGCACGTGGTCCTGCCCACAGTTCTCCTGGTGCTTCTCACGGTCGTCGTCGCCGGTCGTGGCGGCCGGTGGCAGCCGACCCGCTCCCTGCTCCGACGAGGACGCGGGGAGTCGACCGCGGCGCACTAACCACGGGTGCGGCCGACCGTGTGCCGCTCGGCGCTCGGAGGTGCTCGCCCACCGCCCGGAACGTCGGCATGGTTGCCGCCACGGCCGGATGCCGGTTGGCTGTGCTCGACGCATCGAACCGAGGAGGAGCACTGCCGTGACCGACGACAGCCTGTCCAGCCAAGCGCACGACATGGACTTCGCACCCGACCCGGCGTTCACCGCGCAGGCCAACGGCACGGCGGAGTTGTACGACGCGGCCGCGGCCGACCCCGAGGGGTTCTGGGCGCAGCAGGCTCGCGACCGCATCACCTGGGCGACCGACTTCGACACCGTGCTCGACTGGAGCGAGGCGCCGTTCGCGAAGTGGTTCGTCGGCGGCACCCTCAACGTGGCGTACAACTGCGTCGACCGGCACGTCGAGGCCGGCCACGGTGAGCGGGTCGCCATCCACTTCGAGGGTGAGGCCGGCGACACCCGCACCCTCACCTACGCCGACCTCCAGCGCGAGGTCTGCAAGGCCGCGAACGCGCTCACCGAACTCGGTGTCGGCACCGGCGACCGGGTCGCGATCTACCTGCCGATGATCCCCGAAGCGGTCGTGACCATGCTCGCCTGCGCGCGGCTCGGCGCCCCGCACTCGGTGGTCTTCGGCGGGTTCTCCGCCGAGGCGCTGCGCACCCGCATCGCCGACGCCGCGGCCACGGTCGTCGTCACCGCCGACGGGCAGTTCCGCCGCGGCACGGCGGCCCCGCTCAAGCCGGCTGTCGACGAGGCGCTCTCCGGCGAGACCACGGTCCAGCAGGTGCTCGTCGTGCGCCGCACCGAGGGTGCGGTCGACTGGGCCGACGGCCGCGACGTCTGGTGGCACGACCTCGTCGACGCCCAACCCGACACCCACGTCGCGCAACCGCACGACGCCGAGCACCCGCTCTTCATCCTCTACACCAGCGGGACGACCGGGAAGCCGAAGGGCATCTTCCACACCAGCGGCGGCTACCTCACCCAGGCCGCGTACACGAACGCGGTCGTGCACGACGTGCACCCTGAGACCGACGTGTACTGGTGCACCGCCGATGTCGGCTGGGTCACCGGGCACAGTTACATCGTCTACGGGCCACTCGCGAACGGCGCGACCCAGGTGGTTTACGAGGGCACGCCGGACACCCCGCACCAGGGCCGCTGGTGGGAGATCGTGCAGAAGTACGGCGTCACGATCTTCTATACCGCGCCCACCGCCATCCGTACCTTCATGAAGTGGGGCGCCGACATCCCGGCGCGGTTCGACCTCACGAGCATCCGGGTGCTCGGCAGCGTCGGCGAGCCGATCAACCCCGAGGCCTGGCTCTGGTACCGCACACACATCGGCGGCGACCGCGCCCCCATCGTCGACACCTGGTGGCAGACCGAGACCGGCGCCATCATGATCAGCCCGCTGCCGGGGGTCACCACGCTCGAGCCGGGTTCGGCGCAGCGGCCCATCCCCGGCATCTCCGCCGAGATCCTCGACGACGCCGGTACTCCGTTCACCGAGCCCGAGAAGGTCGGCTACCTCGTGCTCACCAAGCCCTGGCCGTCGATGCTCCGCGGCATTTGGGGCGACCCCGAGCGCTACCGGGAGACCTACTGGAGCCGCTTCGGCCCGAAGTACTACTTCGCCGGCGACGGCGCCAAGTACGACGCATCAGGCAACATCTGGCTGCTCGGCCGGGTCGACGACGTGATGAACGTGTCCGGCCACCGGCTGTCCACCGCCGAGATCGAGTCGGCGCTCGTCTCGCACCCGAAGGTCGCCGAGGCCGCGGTGGTCGGCGCTGCCGACGACACCACCGGGCAGGCGGTGTGCGCGTTCGTCATCCTCCGCGCCGAGGCGGCCGGCGGCGACCAGGGTGACGCGCTCGTCCACGAGCTGCGGAATCACGTCGCCAAGGAGATCGGGCCGATCGCCAAGCCGCGTCAGATCATGGTCGTGCCCGAACTGCCGAAGACCCGCTCCGGCAAGATCATGCGCCGGCTGCTGCGCGACGTCGCCGAGCACCGCGACGTCGGTGACGTCACCACCCTCGCCGACTCCTCGGTGATGGCCCTCATCACGGACGGTCTACGGTCCAGCACGACCGCCGACTGACCGCGGCCGGATGCCGGCCCGCTTCCGACTCGGCCCGTGACCGCGTCGCGGGAGTTCCTGAGTCTCGGCGCAGGTTCTGCGACACACCTCGGCCCGCGTCCGAGCGCCGACGGTGACAGGTCCTCCTACCACGTGGGGCCGCCCTGAGTAGGCTCGTCCTGGCGAGCCGGGAAGTCTGGTCGGCACGGCGCCAGGTGCGGCGTCGTCATCCGTGTTACCGACCCCGAGGAACACCGTGGCCCACCCGCCTGAACCGCCCGCCCGGGTTACCCTCCTGCGCCGACCGTCATCCTGGTTGGAGGCGCAGGCCGTGGCGAACGCTCTGCGCACCGAGACTATTGGCGGCGCACTGCTGCTCGGTGCGGCCATCACTGCCCTCGTGCTCGCGAACAGCCCACTCGCCGAGGGCTACACCAGCCTGCGCGACACGTACGTCGGCACCGAGTGGGGCGATCTGCGGCTGACCCTCGGGCACTGGGCCGCCGACGGGCTGCTCGCCGTGTTCTTCTTCGTCGCTGGGCTCGAACTCAAGCGCGAGTTCCTCGTCGGCGACCTGCGCACCCCGGCGAAGGCGGCGGTTCCGGTGCTCGCCGCTGTGGGCGGGGTCGTCGTGCCGGCCCTGGTGTTCGTCGCCGTCGTCGCGGCGCTCGACGGCGGCCCGGGCGCGCTGCGCGGCTGGGCGATCCCCACCGCCACCGACATCGCCTTCGCGCTCGCGGTGCTCGCGGTCATCGGCAGTTCCCTGCCGTCGGCCCTGCGGTCTTTCCTGCTCACCCTCGCCGTCGTCGACGACCTCATCGCGATCACCATCATCGCGGTCTTCTACACCTCCGACCTCGCCGTCGGACCGCTACTCCTCTCCCTCCTGCCGCTTGCCGTGTTCGCTGTACTCGTGCAGCGGCGGATCGCGCATTGGTGGCTCCTCGTCCCCCTGGCGTTCGCAACCTGGGCGTTCGTGCACGCGTCCGGAGTGCATGCCACGGTGGCCGGTGTCCTGCTCGGGCTGGTCGTGCCGGTACGGCCGCGCCGGTCTGTTCCGCGGATCAGCACCCTCGACCCCGGCACCGATGTCGCGCATCGTTTCGAGCACCGGATGCGGCCGATCTCTGCCGGGTTCGCGGTGCCGGTGTTCGCGTTCTTTGCCTCCGGTGTCCCGGTCCTCGGCGGCGGTCTCGGTGCCGCGTTCGCCGACCCGGTCGCGGCCGGTGTGGTCGTGGCCCTCGTCGTCGGCAAGCTGGTCGGCATCCTCGGGGCGACCTGGTTGCTCGCCCGGTTCACCCGCGCACGCCTGGCCGACGACCTGGGTTGGCCCGACATCGTCGGCCTCGCACTGCTGTGCGGAGTCGGCTTCACGGTCTCGCTGCTCATCGGCGACCTCGCGTACGGTGACGGGTCCGACCGGGCGGACCACGTCAAGGTCGCGGTACTCACCGGCTCGCTGTGCGCCGCCGGCCTCGCGGCTGTGGTCCTCCGGGTACGTAACGCCGTGCATCGGCGGATCTGCACCGAGGAAACCCAGGATGACGACGCCGACGGAGTGCCCGACGTCTACCAGGGCCAGCAGCGCGGCGACGGACGTGCATCGACTGGGTAGGGTCAAGCGCGTCAGGCCCGCACGCCGGGGCACCGAACGCACGTGAGGTTGTAGCACGCGATGTCAGGCACACCTGGTAGCGAACGCACCATCGGGCAGCTCGTGGCCGACGTCAGCCACGATGTCGAGGGCATCGTTCGCGGCGAAATCGCCTTGGCCAAGGCAGAGATCTTCAGCGGCGCAAAGGGCATCGGCAAAGGCGCCGGCCTGCTGGCGGGGGCTGGCTTCGTCGCGCTGCTCGGGCTGATCTTCCTGTTCCACACCCTCGTCCGGGTCGTCGGCATCTGGCTGCCGCTGTGGGCGGGTTACGCCATCGTCACTGCGCTGATGTTCCTGGTCGCCGCTGTGCTCGCACTCCTCGGCCGGGCGGCGATCTCCTCGGCAAACCCGGCTCCGGAGCGAGCGATCGACCAAGCCCAGCAGACCGTCGCTGCGCTGAAACTGGCCGGTCAGTCATCCGACACCGTCGCGCCCGGCGAGCACGAGCAGCGCAGCACCGGCACCTGAACGGTCACTGCGCGGTGCAACGCCCAGTCGACACCGCGGTGGTCGCGACGAGACCGGTACGGAGAATGGGCGCGATTTCCGCCGCGGTCAGCGCGTACCCCGTCTCCGGGTCGTCGAGGGAGGTCGCGAACACCATCCCCACTACTCGGCCGTCGGTGTCGACCATCGGCCCCCCTGAGGCCCCTTGCCGCACTTGAGCGCGAAGCGAATAGATCTCTCGTGTCGTCCCCGAATCGCCATAGATGTCTGCGCCCTTGGCGCGGATGACGTCACGCACCCGGGCGCTTTGCACCGTGAACCCATCGTCGCCGGGGAAGCCGGCCAGCACGGCCTGATCTCCCGCGTCGAGTTCGCCGCCGCGACCGAGGGGAGCCGCGGTGAGCCCCGGAACCGCGAGGACCGCGATATCTCGGCGGGCGTCAAAGGTCACCACCCGAGCGACCCGCTCTCGGCCGCGCCCACCGACGTTGACCCGGACAGACTGCGCTCCGGCGACGACGTGGGCGTTGGTCACGACGTACCCGGACGTGCCGACCCAGCCGCTGCCGACCCGAGCACTGCCGCATCGGCGCGAGTCGGCGCGTACCCGGATGACCGACCGCAGCGCGGTTCGTACCT
>JBOFJB010000505.1:0-15846 GCA_051650465.1 Dermatophilaceae bacterium
ACCCGCACCCGCTTCCCCGAGGGGGTGAGCCACACCAGGCTGCGCCGCAGGATGCCGTCCCGGAAGTCCAGGGTGCGCTCGTAGTGCTCAAGGTCGGCGATGCCGACCACCAGCGGCTCGTCGTCGACGTAGAGCTTCATCAACTTGGCGTCCGGGGCACCGACGATGGTCTGCCCGGTCCGGGCGAACCCGTACGCAGCCTCCGCATGCCGGATCGGCCAGGTCTCGTGGAAACCGTTGACGAACGTGCCGTGCTCGTGGACCTCGCGACCCTCCTCCGGGTTGGCCCGCATGCCGATGTACCCGTTGGCCACCGTGAACAGGGTCTCGGTGACCCCGAGATGGGCGGCTGACGGTTCGCGCTCGACGAGCCGCCAGGCGTCGGCTGGGAAACGCAGGCGGTCGAGCGGATCAGGCTCGACCGGGCTGCTCCTCACGCCAACTCGCCGAGGTCGGTGACCACGAGATCGGCGCCCGCTGCCTCGAGTGCCTCACGGCCGGCGCCGCGGTCGACACCGATGACCAGCCCGAAGCCGCCGGCGGCGCCGGCGAGGACGCCGGAGACGGCATCCTCGACGACGACCGCCGCGGCCGCGTCGACGCCGCACTCCTCGGCGGCATGCGCGAAGGTATGGGGCGCCGGCTTGCCCGGCAGGCCCAGCGCTGTAGCGACCCGGCCGTCAACGATGGTGCGGAACCGGTCGGCCAGTCCAGCGGCCGCCAGCACCGCCGGGGCGTTCGCCGAGGACGACACCACCGCGAGCGGAATCCCGTTGTCGCGCAACGTGTCGAGCAAGGCCACCGAGCCGGGGTAGGGGTGCACACCGTCGCGCTGGAGCACCGCGGTGAAGACCGCGTTCTTCCGGTTGCCGAGCCCGCAGATCGTGTCGGCCTCGGGCGGGTCATCGGGCGCGCCCTCGGGCAGCCGGATGTCGCGCGCGGCAAGAAAGTCGCGGACGCCGTCGTAGCGCGGCTTGCCGTCGACGTGTGCGAAGTAGTCGGCGTCGGTGTACGGCGAGGTGTCGGCACGATGCGCGTCGGCGCCAGGGGCCTCAGCACGAGGGGTCTTAGCGCGAGAGGCGTCAGCACGGGGCGGGCCTGCGGGGGTGACGTCGCCAATATGGGCATCGCCCGCAGGGGCGGCAACGCCGGCGAGGAAGCCGGTGAACATCTCTGCCCACGCCGCCATATGCACCGCCGCGGTCGGCGTGAGCACGCCGTCGAGGTCGAAGAGCACGGCGTCGTACCGCTGCCAGGAAACACTGCTCGGAGCACTCACGAAAACCACGCTAGCGTGGCGCGGCGCGCACCGTTTCGGCGCCGCTCGCAACCAGGCCCGCACGGCTTGTGGTGACCTGGTGCGCTCGGCGCCACACTCCGCAGGATGTCGTGCGGGCGCGCCCCGCGGCGGCCCGTCCGGTCACCCCAGGTGGTGACTCCTCGGCATCCGCCGGACGAACCGGCGATTTGTCCTCGGATGGGCCACTGGGTCATCGTGGAGGACGGACCAACCCACCCTCGGCTCACCCCCCGGGGTCCCGTGAACCGCAAGGATCAACCGTGCTCACCATCGCCATCCGCCTCGGCGGGGTGCTTCTCTTCCTTCTCGGTGCCGCGGTCACCGCGCTCGGGGTGTGGTTCGCCGTCCACCTCGGCACCGACGGCACCGCCGAGTTCACCGCCAGGCCGGAGGCCACTGCCCCCGTGGTCATCGGCCCGGACATCCTCAACCGGGTCGACGCCGATGTCGTGGTCACCGCCACCCCGGCATCGGGTGGCCCGATATGGATGGCGCTGGCCAACCCGTCCGACGCGGCCGCAGTGCTCGGCGACGCCCGACGGGTCGAGGTGGCCGGTGTCGACGTCCGGGAATGGGCGCTGACCACCCGGGCCCGCGGCACCGCAGAGGCCCCGCCGCTCGGTACCGCCGATCTCTGGCGCCAGCAGGAGCAGGCGCAGGGCCCGGTCACCCTGACCGTCACGCAGGACGGCTCGCCGACAACGCTTGTCGTCGCGTCGCAGGGTGGCCCGGTCGAGACGGTCCGGATGACGGTGCGCGACAAGACCTGGTTCGTGAAGTCGGTGGTCGCCGCGCTCGTCGGCCTCTTCCTCGTGGTCGCCGGGGTGCTGTTGGTCTGGCCGCGGCGGTCCGGCTCAGGTCACCCGGCAGTCGAGCCGGCAGGAGTCACCACCCCGGGTGAGCCCTCGGGTCGGGTCGAGGCCACGGCGTCAACGGAGCCCACCGAGTCGGCGACCGGCTCGGCATCGGCTGAGCCCACGGCCTCGGCTGCACCTCAGTCGCCAGCGACACCCCCTGCGCCAGCGAAACCCCCTGCGCCAGCGAAACCCCCTGCGCCAGCGACACCCCCTGCGCCAGCGAAACCCCCTGCGCCAGCGAAACCCCCTGCGCCGACGAAGATCTCGGTCTCGACGCGACTCTCGGCCCCGACTAAACCCCCTGCGCCGCCTGCGGTTCCGGCACCGGCCACCGACCAGAAGGGGCCGACCCAGTGAGCCGCCAGCATCTCTGCCGCACCGCTCGACTCACCCCGAGGGAGCCGGTAGGCCGTCATCCGCGGGGTGTTCTCGTCGCGCTTGCTGCAGTGCTCGCGCTCAGCGGGTGCAGCGCCGCCCGGGATGCGCTGGTGGGGATCGAGCCGGCCCCGGCCGAGCGTGCCGCGAGCACCCCACTCGACGACGACGGTGCGGCGGCGATTGCGGCGCGGGTCATCGCCGCCGCCGAAACGGCGAAGACCCAGCCCGGCGAGCCGGGAAAGAAGGCCCGCGCCGCGGTTCTCGCTGGTGATGCTCTTCTTGTGGCCGATGCCGTCGCCGCTCGCGCTCCCGCGACGGCATCCGCACCGCAACTCGCGAAGACCGAGTCGCCTGTCGTCGTTGCCCAGTCGCGAGGCCGTGACTGGCCGCGCGCCATCCTCGTGACCACCCTCGACCGTGACACGAGCACGCAGTACCTCCACGTCCTCGTGTCGCCAACTTCAGTGCAGCCGTTCCGAATTCGCGCCAGCGTGCCGATGTTCCCCGGTGCGACCCTGCCGGCGCTCGGCGCACCGGGCGAGGGCGCGGCACTCGCGCCGCTGGCCGCGACCGACGGTGTCGCCGCCGCGCCTGCGACCGTCATTTCCCAGTACGCCACGGCGCTGCGCTATCCGAAGCCCGGCCCGGCCACACTGATCGCCGTCGACGACCCGTTTGCCAGCGGCCGGCGAGCCGCCGCCGGCCAGAACGTGACGAGTCTCGGGGCGCTGGGTAGTTACGCCCAGACGCATACCCCCGACTTCGGGGACGCCGTCGCCTTCCGCTTGGCTGAGGGCGGGGTGGTGGCGTTCGTTCTCCTCGCCCGCACCGAGACCGCGACGGCCCGACCGGCAGCGAAGGAACTCAGCCTCACTGGTGTGTGGGCCAGCGCGGTCGGGAAGGCCAAGGTGACGAAGTCGGCCACGCTGGCAACCGTGCAGCCCGTCGCGGTCGTCGTTCCGAGAAGCGGAAAAGCCTCGGTCATCGGTGCGACCGAGGTACTCGTCTCCGGCAAGGGCAGTTGATGCCGATTCGGACTGGGCCACGAGTGGTGCTCGTGACGCGTTTGACAGAATCGACATCATGAGTGACGCGACCTCACCCGCAGGTGCCCGTGGAGCCGTCGACCTGTCCGGCATGTCCGCACCCGCGGATTCCGGCGGAGCGTCATCCGGGCCGCCTCCGCACGGCACCGGTGTCGGCGCCGGCGCCCCGTCCGGCCTGGTCGTCGAGGTCGACGCGACGAACCTCCAGGAGGCACTGTCGCGCACCCTGCAGGTGCCCGGCGTGCTGGTGCTGTGGTCCTCGGCGCACCCGCAGACCCGCGACCTCGTCGAGACCGTGGTTCGCGTCGGGGCCGCGCTCGAGGGTCGCGTGCTCGTCCTCACCGCCGACCTCACCGCGGTTCCCGAGTTGCTTCAAGCGTTCCAGCCGATCCTTGTCCAAGCGTTCGGCCAAGCCACCGTGCCCGCGACGTTCGGGTTGCTTCAGGGCCAGCCGGTGCCCCTGTTCCCCGGGGTGCAGCCCGAGGCCGAGGTGCGCTCCATGCTCGACGAGTTGCTGCGCGCCGCGGTCCAGAACGGGATCACCGGGAGGGTCGAACTCGGCCCGGTGCCCGGCGCGCCCGACAGCGCCGACGATGCCCCGCCGCCGCTGCACCAGGAGGCGTTCGACGCTATCGAGCGTGGCGACCTCGCCGCGGCGACCGCCGCGTACGAGCAGGCGCTCGCCGCGAACCCCAAGGACACCGACGCCGAACTCGGCCTGGCCCAGGTACGGCTGTTGGAGCGCACCCGCGGCCTTGACCCCGCCGTGGTGCGGGCTGCCGCGGCCGCCGACCCGGCCGACCTCGATGCCGCCACCCTTGTCGCCGACCTCGACGTGGCCGGCGGTCATGTCGAGGACGCGTTCGCGCGACTGCTCGACCTGGTGCGTAACACCTCCGGCGACGAGCGTGACCGGGTGCGCACCCACCTGCTCGACCTCTTCGCCGTCGTCGGCAACGCCGACGAGCGGGTGCGCCAGGGCCGCACCGCCCTGATGAGTGCCCTGTTCTGACCAGGGGCCGCCTCTCCCACCAGCAGTCGCCCCCTGACTGGGGCTCGTATCGGGGTGTCGCGCATCGACCGTCGTGCTTCAGCGCGGTCCTCACTCGAGGGCGAGGCCGGCGGCCGGCATCACCCTGGCGGCACGTCGTGCGGGGAGCACCCCGGCGGCGAGCCCGGCCAGGCCGGCGACCAGCACCACGAGCATCAGCCGGCCGACGGGCAGCACGAGCGGGGCGTCGAGCACGGGGCGAACCACCGCCTCGACGGCGACCCAGGCGAACGTCATCCCGATCAGCCCACCGAGGAGCGTGGCGGTGACCGACAGCAGCACCGACTCCATGGCGAGCGTCGTGCGCAGCTGCCGGCGGGTCAGCCCGAGCGCCCGCAGCAGGGCGATCTCGCGCCGCCGTTCGAGCACCGAGAGGCCGAGGGTGCTGCCGATCCCGACCAGCGCGATGAGCACGGCCACCGCGAGGAGGGTGACGACGGTCGCGGTGACCGCCTCCAGCTGCAGGTCGACCCACGCCCGGTTCGCCAGCCCGTTCTCGACCTCGCCCGTCGGCAGCACCGCGCCGACGGCACCGCCGAGCTCCTCGGGGTCGGCGCCGTCGTCGGCGCGCAGCCAGACCGCCATCACGGCCGGGTCGGGGTCGAGGGTCGTCAAGGTGCCCGGGGCGACGAGCGCGGTACCGCCGTAGCCGTCGACCCCGACCGGCCGCAGCCGGATCGACGTCCCACCGGCAGAGACCGTGACGGTGTCACCGACGGCCGGCTCGTCCAACGCCTCGTACGGCACGGCGATCTCGCCGGGCCCGACCTCGGGTTCGGTGCCCGTGCGCAGCACCGACGCCGATCCGGCGCCGGCACCGATCACGGTGAGTGCGCCGACGCCCTCGATCTCGGCGCGGGTTCCCTCCACCGCGACCGAGCGCGACCCGCCCGGCAGCGTCGCGAGCCGGCGCGCGACGTCATCCGGGATCGGCTCTCCCGTCGAGCTCACGGCGAGATCGACCGGATGCCGGGCGGCCATCTCCTCGCTCACCGCCGAGGTCGAGCTGGTCAGCCCGGTCAGCATCGCGACGGTGAGCGTCACCCCGACGAGGAGCGACATGGCCGTGGCCGCGGTCCGTCGTGGATGCCGCACCGCGTTCCCGACCGCGAGCCGGCCCGGGGTGCCCCACCAGCGCGCGACCAGCCAGCCGAGCCCCCGGATGCCGGCCGGCACGACGAGCGGCCCGAGCAGCGCCACCCCGGCGAAGCCGACCGCGCCGCCAGCGACCATCACGGCCACGCTCGACGCCGACACCGAGGCCGCGAGCAGGCCCGATCCGGCGGCGATGGCAAGGACGCCGAGGATGATGCGCCACCGGCCGGCGCCCACGTGTACAGCGGTGGACTCCTCCGGCCGCAGCGCGGCAAGGGGTTCCACCCGGGTCGCTGCCCGGGTCGGCAGCCAGGCCGCCACCCCGGTGACGACGAGCCCCACGGTGAACGCGCCCATGTACCAGGGCCAGCCGACCGATGGTGAGCCGAGCGTCGCCGACGGCCACAGCCACAGGGCGAGAGCCACCACACCCGACCCCGTGGCCAGCCCGGCCACGATCCCCAGCGCCGAGGCGCCGAGCCCGATCGCGAAGGTCTCCATCCGGATGGAGCGCCGCACCTGCCGGCGGGTGGCGCCTACGCAGCGCAGCAGGGCCAGGTCGCGGCGCCGTTGCGCGAAGAGGACCGAGAACGTGTTCGTGACGACGAGAACCGACACGACCAGCGCCACCGCGGCGAACACGAGCAGCAGGACCGCGATGACGTCGACGCCGTTGTTGGCCTCCTCCTGCCGGTCGAGGAGGAAGTCGTCGACGGGCTGTGCCGTCGCATCCGGCACGAGCGCCCGGATGGCCCCGATCTGCGCGGTGGCGTCGCCCCGCCCGGCCCACGCCACCGAGTCCACGTAGAGCGAGGACTCGAACACCGAGAGGTCGCTCCAGGTGAGGTAGAACGTCGCCGAGACGAGCACCGACGGCGAGTCGACCAGCCCGACCACGATGACCTCGGTGGCCGAGGGCCCGCTGCCCAGCCGGGCCCGGTCCCCGACCTCGATCCCTCCGCCCGGTGCCGCGTTCGCGTCGACCACCGCCTCGCCGGCCCGCTCGGCGAAGCGCCCCGACGTCAGCTGCTGCCACCGCAGGGCCGGCTCGACGGGCTGCTCCGCCACGTCGACCTCGCCGGCGAGCCGGGTGTCCGCACCGCTCGCCGGCACCCGGGCGAAGCCGAGCACCGAGGCCCGCGCCCCGGCGTCCGCCGCCCCGTCGCGCAGCGCCGCCGCCTGCGTCGCGGACACGCCGGTGGCGACGACCGCGGCGCCCTCGTACGGCACCCCGACCGCGTCGAGCAGGCCCTCCCGGGTCGCCGAGGTCAGCGACGCGGTCACCATGATGAAGCCGACGCCGACGACGATCGCCACCACCGCTGCCACGTAGCGCCGGGTGTGCATCCGCAGCGAGGCGATCAGGACCGACCTCATCGGGTCGCCTCGCCGCGCAGCGACGCGAGCAGCGCCTCAGGGGTGGGCTGCACGAGATGGTCGCGCACGCGACCGTCGTGGATGACGACCACGTCGTCGGCGTAGGCCGCCGCCGCCACCTCATGGGTGACCATGACCACGGTCTGGCCGAGCTCGCGCACCGACCGCCGGAGGAACCCGAGCACCTCCGCCGAGGTCGCGCTGTCGAGGTTGCCGGTGGGCTCGTCGGCGACAACCACGTCGGGAGCCGACACCACCGCCCGGGCGATGGCCACCCGCTGCTGCTGACCACCGGACAGTTCGTGCGGCCGGTGCGCCAGCCGGTCGCCGAGCCTGAGCACGCCGACCACGTCGGCGAGGCGGCCGGCATCCACCCGCCGCCCGGCCAGCTCGAGCGGCAGCACGATGTTTTGCAGAGCGTCGAGCATCGGCAACAGGTTGAACGCCTGGAACACGAATCCCACGTGCTCGCGGCGGAACACCGTGAGCCGGGTGTCGTCGAGCGCACCCAGGTCGACGCCGCCCACGGTGACCGTCCCCGAGGTCGGGCTGTCCAGCCCGGCGAGGCAGTGCATCAGGGTGGACTTGCCCGACCCCGACGGTCCCATCACGGCGGTGAGCCGCCCGGCGACGAGGTCGAGGTTGACGTCCCGCAGCGCGTGCACGGCGGTGTCGCCGGTGCCGTAGGTGCGGGTCAGCCCGCGTGCCGAGGCCGCGGTGGCGAGGGTCGGGGGAGAGGTCGTGGAGGTCATGCCCTCGAACCTAGGAAGCCGGGCCCGCCCGGACGTCAGGCCACGGTCCGGTCCTGGGGTCAGCCCGCGGGATGACGGCCGGATGGCGCCTGCTGGTCGGATGGCGCCTGCTGGTCGGATGGCGCCTGCTGGTCGGATGCCGCCGCCCGCCTGTGACCGTTAGGCGCGAGCTATACCGGTCTCGTGGGCGAGCACGACGAGCTGCACCCGGTCGCGCGCGCCGGTCTTCGCGATGAGCCGGCTGACGTGGGTCTTCACCGTCGCCTCCGCGACGACGAGCGCGGCCCTGATCTCGGCATTCGACAGGCCGGCCCCGACCAACCCGAGGACCTCCCGCTCGCGTGGCGTGAGCCGGGCCAGGCGCGGGTCACCGGCCGGGTCGGGCGCGGGCTCGGGGAGCGCGGCGAACCGCTCGAGCAGCCGTCGGGTGGTGCTCGGCGCGACCACCGAGTCGCCGGCGTGCACGGTGCGGATCGCGGCGAGCAGCGACTCGGGTGGCGTGTCCTTGAGCAGGAACGCCGCCGCACCGGCCCGGATCGCGGCGAGCGCGTACTCGTCGAGGTCGAAAGTGGTGAGCACGACGACCCGGGTGGCGGGCGTCATCCGCACCAGCCGGCGGGTGGTCTCCACGCCGTCGAGCCGCGGCATCCGCACGTCCGTGAGCACGACGTCGGCAGCAGTGTGCCGCAGCAGGTCGAGGGCGGCCTGCCCATCGGCCGCCTCCCCGACGACCTGGAGGTCGGGCTGGGAGTCGACGAGCATCCGGAAGCCGGCACGCACCAGCTCCTGGTCGTCGACGAGCACCACCCGGATCACGGCACGACTCCCGGCGGGCGTGGCAGCACCGCCCGGACCCGCCAGCCGCCACCGGGGCGCGGGCCGGCCTCGAGCGTGCCGTCGTGGACCGCGACCCGCTCGCGCATGCCCACCAGGCCGAGGCGCCCGTCACCACCGGCGCTCGCCGCGGCGCCGCGGCCGTCGTCCTCGACGACCACCTCCACGGCGTCGGCACCGACGTATACCCACAGCTGCGCCGCGGCCCCGTTGCCGGCGTGCCGCCGGACGTTGCTCAGCGACTCCTGCACCACGCGGTACACGGTGACCGCGAGGCCCTCGGGCAGGTCGGCGTCGATGCCGGCCAGGTCGGCGGTCACCCCCGGGCCGGCATCGGCCACGAGGGCGGGCAGGTCGGCGAGTCGGGGGATGGGAGCGGTGCCGGTGTCCTCGGCGCGGAGCAGGCCGAGTAGCCGGCGCATCTCGTCGAGTGACTGCCTGGCGGTGGTCGAGACCGCCTCCAGGGTGCGCACGGCCACGGCGGGGTCGGATGCCGCGGCGTACCGCGCGCCGTCGGCCTGCACGGCCACGACCGACAGCCCGTGCGCGACGACGTCGTGCATCTCGCGCGCGATCCGGGCCCGCTCGGCGGATGCCGCGAGCGCCACCCGCTGCTCGGCGTCGCGGCGCACCTGCTCGGCCCGCTCGACGAGCATCGCCACCTGAGCCTCGCGCGCCCGGCCCAGGCTGCCCAGAGCCCACGCCGTCACGACGATCGCCGCGGTGGTGAGCGCGTACGGCAGGACGGTGAGCAGGGTCAGCTCGCCGCCGAACCCGAGGATCCAGTCCAGCGGCCCCACGACGCTGCCCGCGAGCCCCACGGCCAGCGCTCCGGCCGCGCGCCGCGTGGTGTCCCAGCGAGCCACGGAGTACAGCGCCACCGGGAACGCGACCTGGCTCCACAGCGGGGGCCCGACGAACGGCACCTGCGCCAGCGAGGCCAGTGCGACCGCGGCGAAGACCGGCTCCGGATGACGGCGGCGCCACCAGAGCGGGCCGATCTGGAGCACTCCCAGGACGGCCCATGCGTGGTCACCGAAGGCGAGGAACAACGGCAGTGGCACCGCCAGCGCGAGCACGAGACCGCGGTCGAACAACCGCCGCCCGCGCTCGCCGAGCTGCCACGAGGTCGTGAGCGTCGGTGCCGCTACCGACTGGGGCAGGCGGCCGGGAGCCTCGCGGTGGACCGGCATCCGACGCACGGTACTGCGGGCCGGCCGCGCCGTCGTCAGCCCGCGGGATGACGACCGAGGGCGCGAACCCAGGCGTCGGCATCCGCCGTCCGGGTGAAGCGCAGCACGGGTGGCCCGCCGGGGTCGGCTTCCCAGGTGCCGATCTGCTCGTGCTTTCGCCGGAACGATCTGAAGTGCCAGACGACGATCGAGTTCCGCGAGAATGCCTGTCGCCACGACTCGACGTTGCCGCCGCAGATCGGCTCCCGCGTCACCAGCCGCCGCAGCGTGCGCCGCAGCAGTCGCCGGAGGCTGACGTGCCGCGGGTAGTCGAGCGCCACGAGCAGGTCGAGACGGGGGAGCACCACCGCGCGGGTCGTGGCCCAGAGCGAGTCGAGCACCCAGGCGTCCCGCTCGACGACCGGCCGGATCGCGTCCGCCTGCTCGTCCGTCGGGCGCTCAACCCAGCCGGGCCGCCACATCAAGCCGTCGACATCGACGTACGGGAGCCCACCGGCATCCGCGATCCGGCGCGCGAGCGCGGACTTGCCCGACCCGGTGACACCGTGCAGCGCGATCCGCCGGTGCCGAGTGAGGTCGTGGGGCGGGGTGACACGCACCCGGCCCACGCTACAAGCGGCCGACCGTGCCGGGCCGTGGGCGCCAGGTGGCACGATGACCGTCATGCCGGATGACGCCCGCGTCGCCTCCCGCGTGCCGCCCCTCGTGCTGGTCTCCGGTCCGGAGTCGCTGCTCGCCGACCGCGCCGTCGCGCACACCGTCGACGAGTTGCGGGTGGACCATCCAGAGCTCGAGGTCACGCACCTGTATGCCGCCGGTTACCGGTCGGGCGCCCTTGCGGCGCAGGCGAGTCCGAGCCTGTTCGGCGGCGCGACGTGCCTCGTGGTGCACGACGTCCACGAGGCCGGCGAGGACCTTCAGGTCGATCTGCTCGCGCACGTCCGGGCAGGTCCCGACCCGGACCTCACCCTGGTCGCGGTCCATCGCGGGGGGGCGCGCGGGAAGAAGGTGCTCGACGCCATCCGTGGCGCCGGCGCCCGGGTACTCGACGCGCCGGCGGTGAAGAGCGACCGCGACAAGACCGAGTTCGCCGCCCACGAGTTCCGCCGGGCCCGCCGCCGCGCCACCGGCGGGGCCGTCCAGGCGCTCGTCGAGGCGGTCGGCAAAGACCTGCGCGAGTTGGCCGCCGCGTGCCAGCAACTCGTCGACGACACCACCGGCATGATCGACGAGAAAGTGGTGCTGACGTATCACGGCGGCAAGGTGGAGGCCACCGGGTTCCGGGTCGCTGACGCCGCCATGGCCGGCGACACCGGCGAGGCGCTGCGGCTCCTCCGGCACGCGGTGGCCGTCGGAGTCGACCCCGTGCCGATCGTCGCGGTGCTCGCCCAGCAGGTTCGCCAGCTCATCAGGGTCGGGCACGCCGGCCGCGGGCGCTCTGCCGACCTGGCCCGCGACCTCGGGATGGCGCCGTGGCAGGTCGACAAGGCGCGTCGGCAGCTCGGCGGGTGGTCGGCCGAGGCGCTGGCTGGGTGCGTGGGTGCGCTCGCAGCGGCCGATGAGGAGGTCAAGGGTGGCGGCCGCGACCCGGTCTATGCCGTCGAGCGCGCTGTCATGACAATCACCGGGTCGCATGCCCGCGCCGGCACCGGCCCGCCGACTCGGGTGTGACCGGAGCGGGGGCCGAGCCGATTTCGCTCGGATGACGCGCCGCTGGTACCTTTGGCGACTGCGCGCGCGTGGTCGCGCGCGTGCGACCCCGCCGGGGAAGCGAGTGTCGGTGGCAGATGGCGAGAGTCCTGTCTCGAGGCCGCGTCACCCCCCGCGGGCCCAGACCTCGACCGAAAGACACCTCACTCGTGGCGAACATCAAGTCCCAGCTGAAGCGGATCAAGACCAACCGCGTGGCGACCGAGCGCAACAAGGCAGTCAAGTCCGAGTTCAAGACCGCTATCCGCCGGTTCCGCGAAGCCGCCGACGCCGGTCAGGCCGACGAGGCCAAGACCGCGCTCCGGGCTGCCTCGGTCAAGCTCGACAAGGCCGTGAGCAAGGGCGTCATCCACGAGAACCAAGCCGCGAACAAGAAGTCCGCAATGGCCCGGCGCGCAGCTGGTCTCTGACCCATCGCGATCTTGGGTTGGTAGCGGCCCGGTAGGTCAGGCCTGAACGACGGCTCAGCGTCGCCGGCGAGCAAATTCGGTGGTCCCGTAGCGCGGTGCGTCGTTCGGATCGGCAACGACGGCATCCGGGCGCCCCCGACGTCATCACTCGGACGGGCCCAAGGTTAGGCTTGCCTCATCCACGGGCTGGTCGAGCCTGTGCCGACCCGAGAGGCCGCCCCGCATGTCCCTCCGCCGCGCGCTCGCCGCCAGCGTCGTCGCTCTTCTCGCCCTCACTACCGCCGCATGCGGCACGGACGGCGAGGAGCCGTCGGCAGAGGACTCCCTGATCATCTACTCCGGGAGGAACGAGAACCTCGTCGCTCCGGTGCTCGACAAGCTCGAGGCCGAGACCGGGCTCGACGTGCGGGTCCGCTACGGCGGGTCGAGCGAGTTGGCGGCACAGGTGCTCGAGGAGGGCGAGGGCACCAAGGCCGACCTGTTCTTCTCCCAGGATGCCGGTGCGCTCGGTGCGCTCGGCAAGGCCGGCCGCCTCACGACGCTCCCCGACGCCACCACCGGCGCCGTGCTCGACGGCTTCGCCGACCCTCAAGCACACTGGGTCGCGACGTCGGCGCGGTCCCGGGTCATCGCCTACGACCCCGCCCAGGCTCCCGAGGTCACCGAGATGACCACGGTCGACGCCGTCCTCGACCCGAAGTACCGGGGCAAGATCGGCTTCGCGCCCGCCAACGCGTCGTTCCAGTCGTTCGTCACCGCGCTGCGGGTCACCGAGGGCGAGCAGGGCGCCAAGGAATGGCTCGAGAAGTTCAAGGCCAACGAGCCGAAGGCCTTCGACAACAACCTCCTCGTCCTCGACGCCGTCGAGGCCGGCCAGGTCTCCCTCGGGCTGGTGAACCACTACTACTGGTACGAGCGGGTGGCCGAGAAGGGCGCCGGGGGCGTCAAGGCGAAGATCCACTTCCTCGACTCCGACGACCCGGGTGCCCTGGTCAACGTCGCCGGCGTCGGCATCCTCGCCGGGTCTGACCAGACCGCCGCCGCGCAGAAGGCCGTCGACTACCTGCTCTCGGACGACGGGCAGCAGTACTTCGCCGACGAGACCGCCGAGTACCCGGTCGTCGCCGGCATCGAGTCCACGAAACACGACCTTGTGCCGCTGGCCGATCTCACCCGCTCCAGCGTCGACCTCAACCAGCTCGACTCGCTGGAGCAGACCCTGGCCCTCCTCGACGAGGTGGGATTGACCTGACCGCCACGACCACGCGCGGGGTGCGGGCACCGGCAGGGGGTGCCCGCACTCCGTCGCGTTTCCACCGATCGCGCTCCCACGGTGGCCGGCCGCCGCTCGTCATCCTCGTACCGGCGGTGGTCGTCGCCGTGGTGGCGCTCGTGCCGGTTGCCTACCTCCTTGTTCGCGGCGCCGAGGCGGGGCCCGAACGGGTCGCCGACATCCTGCTCCGCGAGCGGACCGCGGTGCTCGTCGGGCGCAGCGTGCTGCTCGCCGTCCTGGTCACCTCGTTGAGCGCAATGCTGGGCGCCGGCCTGGCCTACCTGGTGGCGCGGACCGACTTGCCCGGGCGTCGGCTGCTCGGCGCCCTCGCCCCGCTCCCGCTCGCAGTGCCGAGTTACGTCGCCGCGTTCGCCTGGGTCGCGGCGGTACCCGAGGTCGCCGGCCTGCTCGGCTCCACCGTCGTGCTCACCCTGTGCTGCTTCCCGTACGTCTACCTTCCGGTGCTCGCCGCGCTACGCCGGGCCGACCCCGGGGTCGAGGATGTCGCGCGGAGCCTGGGCCGGACTCCCGCCCAGGTACTCCGCGAGGTGACCTTGCCGCAGATGCGCCCCGCGGCGGCCGCGGGCAGCCTGCTCGTCGTGCTCTACGCGCTCAGCGACTTCGGCGCCGTCTCGATCCTGCGCTTCGACGTCTTCACCCGCGTCATCCACACCTCGTACCGATCGAGTTTCGACCGCACCACCGCCGCCGTGCTCGCCCTCCTGCTCGTCGGCATCACCGTGGCGGTGAGTGTGGCCGAGACCCGGGTGCGGCGGCGCGACGCAGCCCGGGTCGGCGCCGGAGTCGCTCGGCCGCCAGCGCCCGTGCCGCTCGGGCGCTGGCGCCGTCCCGCGCTGGCGCTCGCGTGGACGGTTGTCGGCGCGGCGCTCGCCTTCCCCGTCGGCTCGCTCGGATACTGGTTCGCCACCGGACTGTCGGCAGGGGTGGATACCGCCCGGCTCGCTGAGGGGGTGCTGGCCACGCTCTGGCTCTCGCTGCTCGGCGCGCTCGCCTGCACCCTGGCAGCGGTCCCGGTCGGCATCCTCGCCGCGCGGCACCGTGGCCGGTTCGCCACGACCATCGAGCAGGCGACCTGGGCCGGGCACGCCCTGCCGGGCATCGTCGTCGCGCTCGCGCTGGTCTTCCTCGGCATCCGTGCCGTGCCGTGGGCGTACCAGCAGGTGCCGCTTCTCGTGTTCGGCTACGTCGTGCTGTTCGTCCCGGCCGCGGTTGCGGCCGTGCGGGCCTCGGTCGCGCAGAGCCCGGTCCGGCTCGAGGAGACCGCCCGGTCGCTCGGTGCGACACCAGGTGCCGTGCTCCGCCGGGTGACCCTTCCGCTCGCCGCGCCCGGCGTCGCCGCCGGTGCCGCTCTCGTGCTGCTCACCTGCATGAAAGAACTACCGGCGACGCTGCTGCTGCGCCCTACCGGCGTCGATACCCTCGCGACCAGCCTCTGGACCGAGACCGGCGTCGGCGCGTACGGCGCCGCTGCCCCGTACGGTCTGGCCCTCGTCATCCTCGCGGTCGTTCCGACGGTATGGCTGATGCGGGCCGACCCGTCGACCCGGCACTCTGAGGTCTCGTGATGAGCGCGCTGTCCGTGACCGGGCTCGACGTCACCCTCGGCCGGCTGGCCGTGCTGCGCGGCGTCGACCTCGAGGTCGCCTCGGGTGAGGTCGCCGCGGTGCTCGGCCCGTCCGGGTGCGGCAAGACGACGCTGCTGCGCACCATCGCCGGTTTCGTCCGCGGCGATGCCGGCACCGTCTCGGTCGGGGAGCGCGTCGTCGCCGGCCCCGCGCTGCACGTGCCGCCGGAGCGCCGCGACGTCGGGCTGGTGCCCCAGGAGGGCGCGTTGTTCCCGCACCTCACCGTCGGCGAGAACGTCGCCTTCGGGCTGCCGCGCCGGGAGCGGCGCCGGTCACCCCGGGTCGCCGAGGTGCTCGACCTCGTCGGGCTCCCGGGCCTCGCGGACCGGCATCCGGATGAACTGTCCGGCGGGCAGCAGCAGCGGGTGGCCCTCGCCCGGGCGCTCGCACCCGCGCCCCGGCTGGTGCTCCTCGACGAGCCGTTCTCCGCGCTCGACGCCGCACTGCGGGAATCGGTGCGGGTGCAGGTGCGTGAAGCCCTCGAACGATCCGGTGCCACCGCGGTCGTGGTCACCCATGACCAGGACGAGGCGCTCTCCATCGCCGACTCGGTCGCCGTGCTCGACGACGGTCGAGTCCTCATGCACGACAGCCCCACGGCCGTGTATGGCGCGCCGGTCGGGCTCGGGGTGGCGCGGTTCGTTGGTCACTGCGTCGAACTCGCCGCGACCGTCGACGGCGGTGTCGCGCGCACCGTGCTCGGCCCGGTCGTGGTGGCCGGGGAGGCCGTCAACGGCGCGGCGGGCGTGCTCATGGTGCGGCCCGAGCAGTTCCGGCTGCACCCGTCCGGCGACCACCGGGGTCTGTCGGCCCGGGTCGTCGGCACCCGCTACTTCGGCCACGACGCTCTCGTCGAGGTGACGGTCGACGAGGCCGAGCGCCCGGTCGAGGTCGTGGTTCGCACCCTCGGTGCGCTCCCGGAGC
>JBOFJB010000506.1:0-4646 GCA_051650465.1 Dermatophilaceae bacterium
ACAGGCGGGTGTCCGCGGCGCGGTGACACCACCCCTCGAGATACCAGCGGCCGTCGATGCCGACGACCCGCATCGGGTCGACATCCCGCTCGGTGGCCTCATCTCGCGCCGGCACGAGGTACCGCACGTGGATGCGGCGGCGCCCGGCGAGAGCCCGCCGAGCGCTGGCCAGCATCTCGGCCGACGCCCCGTCGGCGAGGTCGGCCCGCACCCGGCTCGCTGGACCGGCGGCCGCCCCCGCCGCCTCCTCGAGTTTGGCCAGGGCCCGGTCGACGGCATCGCGCTCCCCCAGCCCAGGCACGTCACGCAGCGCCCGCAACCCGACGACCAGCGCGACCGCCTCGTCGACACCCAGCCGAAGCGGCCGGGTGATGTCGTCGGCGTTGCCGATGAACACCCGGCCCTGGTCCCACTGCGCGTCGATCAACTCGTCGGGTAGCTGGCCATAGCCGCAAAGGAACAGCAACCGCAGGTCGGACTCGAACTGGGCGACACTCACGCCGAGGTCGGCCGCGGCCTGTGCCACGTCGATGCCCTGCCGGTTGACCAACCACGGCACCATCGTCAGCAGCCGAGACAACCGTGCCGTGGCCGTCTCCTGCGGCATCGCGCTCATGAGGTCGGCCCGCCATCGCCGTGGGCGGTGACCGCGCCGGATAGCCGTTCCACCACGGCAGCCACCAACTCGGGTGGCTGCTCCACCACGACGTCGGCGCCATAGCCGGCAATCTCGTCGGCGAACGCCCACAGGTCGGTGTAGTCGATGTCGAGCAGCGACCACACGTCATCCACCGCGCCGACCGTGCGCGCCCGGCGGCGCAGCGCGTGCCCAGACCCGACACGCACCCGGATGACAGCCGGGCTCGGGGTGCCGACCGGCGTGGCGAAGCGCTCGACCATGACCTGAGGGTCATGGTCAGCAGGCACCTCGAACGACGCCGGCCGCCCGGCGTGGCGGACCGCGCCGGCGACCCTCGAGAGGCGGAACACCCGCGGTGCGTCACGACCCAGGTCGAAGGCGCTGAGATACCAGCGACCGCGCCAGGACACCAACGACCATGGCTGGACGTGCCGCTCCCCCAGATCGTCCTCGGGACGGCGCCGGTAGCCGAAGCGCAGCGGGACCCGCCGCACCACGGCATCCTTCACCGCGTCGAACGCCGGCTCGGTGGTACGCAACCGCGGCTCGATGCCGATGAGGGAGTCGGCGTCCCGCTCGACCCCGGCCGCCCGCAACTTACGCAGCGCCTGAGCGGCCGGCCCCGCCAGGGACGCTTGCGCCCAGGTGCGGCTGGCCAGACCGAGCACGGCGAGTTCGTCCGGCTCGAAGCCGATCTCGGGTAGCGCATACTCGCGTTGATGGATGCAGTAGCCCGGCTCGTCCTCCCACGCGGCGTCGACATGCTCGGTGACCAGGGGGATGCCGAGGTCGCGTAGGTCGTCCTTGTCGCGCTCGAACATCCGCTCGAACGCCTCAGTGGACGCCGACTGCCCGTACTGCGGCACCAACCTCCGGATCTGGGCCCTCGCGAGCGGACGCCGCGCGTAGAGCAGGACGAGCACGAGATTCAGCAGCCGCTCGGTCTTGGTCTGGGCCGCACCAGGTGCGGCCACCCCGCCCTGGCTGATCACCCGCCAGACGCTACCCGACGGCTATCCGCACGGCACGTTCGCTGACGGCGCGACCGCCTCACCCGGCTGGTCACCCGCACGCCACCACCTGGCGGCTACGCTGCCCGGCGTGATGCAGTGGCGTGCGGGGCGGGTGACCCGACAGGTACGGACCTGGGCTGGTGCGGCCGAACTCGAGGTGCGCCTCGACCGGGTCGCCGGCCCGGCGTCATCCGGTGCAGGTCCTCACCAGAGCGCCAACGCACCGGCAGGTTCGTTGACGGCACCTGGGCCGGATGAGGTGCGCGCACTCGCGTACACCGCCGTCACCGGGGTGCCCGAGCCTGGCGAGCGGGTGCTGCTCAACGTCTCGGCTCTGCTGCGCGGGCTCGGCACCGGCGGGCTCACGTTCGTCGTCGCGCGGGCCGACCTGGTGCCGCCTGACCCACCAGGTGGGCCGGGGCACATCGTCAAGGCGCGGTACACCCCGTTGCAGCAAATGCTGCTCGCGGTGGACGAGCAGGACAGCCCGCACCACGGCCGCCTGGAGACCGCCGACGACCTCGGCGGACTGCCCGTGGTGGTCGCCGACCTGCACAGCGCCCTTCCCGCGGTGGTGGCTGGCATCCGAATGGTACGACCCGCCGCACGGGTCGCTTACGTGATGACCGACGGTGGCGCGTTGCCAGCCGCGTTCTCGCGAGCGATTGCCGGGCTGCGCGACAGCGGCTGGCTCGCGGCGTGCCTCACTGTCGGGCAGGCCTTCGGCGGTGACCACGAGGCCGTCACGGTGCACACCGGGTTGCTGGCGGCCCGGCACATCGTGGGAGCCGACGTGGCGGTCGTGGCCCAGGGGCCGGGGAACGTCGGCACCGGAACCCGGTGGGGGTACTCGGGCGTCGCCTGTGCCGACGCGTTGCACGCCACCCACGTGCTCGGCGGTCGCGGCGTCGCGTCCCTACGGATCTCCGGCGCCGACCAACGCGAACGGCACCATGGCATCAGCCACCACAGCCGCACCGCCTACGGGCGCGCGTTGCTCTCCCCCGCGGACCTGCCGACGACTGCGCTTCCCGATGCCGACCTCGACGCCTTGGTGCGTCGCCAACTCGACGCCCTGGTGCAGACCGCCACCGCCCCGCTCACCGTCGTCGAGGTGCCGGCCCGCGGCATCCTCGACGGGTTGGCGGACTCCCCGGTGCCGCTCTCGACGATGGGACGCCGCGTCGATGTCGACCCGGCACCGTTTCTCGCGGCCGCCGCGGCCGGGATCCACGCGGCAGCCCTGACGGCATCCGCGACCTGACCGAGCGATCGCTCGGTCAGCGGACGTCGACGAGGTCGACGACGAAGACGAGTGTCTCGCCCGGGCCAATAGCCGCGCCGGCGCCGTGGTCGCCGTATGCGAGGTGAGGCGGGATGACGAGGCGGCGCCGACCGCCGACGCGCATCCCGACGATGCCCGTGTCCCAGCCGGTGATGACCCGGCCGGCGCCGAGCGGGAAGTCGAGCGGTGCTCCACGGTTCCAGGACGCGTCGAACTCCTCGCCGGTGGAGTGCGCGACGCCGACGTAGTGCGCCGACACCGTGGTGCCGGCAACTGCCTCGGCGCCGTCGCCGACAGTGATGTCCTCGACGACGAGTTCTACCGGTGGCTGCTCACCGGGGAAGTCGATCTCAGGCTTCTCGAGTTCGGGCATGGACCGTTCCTCCTGGTCGGCGCGGCGGTCGGGCGGAGCAGTAGCGGGCGGACAAAACGGCTCAGACGGCGATCGTCAGTACGCAGCAAGGATGTCGACGACAAAGACCAGCGTGTCGGTGCCCTTGATCTTGTCGCCGCTGCCGGCGCTGCCGTACCCGTCGGCGGGGGGGACGACGAGGAGGACCCGGCTGCCGACCTTCTGGCCGGTGAGGCCGTTGTCCCAGCCCTTGATGACGCTGCCCTGACCGAGTTGGAAGTCGAAGTAGGGCTGCTCGGGCCGGTTGGCGCTGGAGTCGAACACCTCGTTGTTGCGCCACAGCGCGCCGGTGTACGACACCCGGACGGTCTGCCCCTTCTTCGTTGCGGCACCTTTGCCCTGGACCAGAGGCTGGACCACGGACTTCGTCGGCGGCTTAGCGCCCTTGGGGGCAGTGATCGTCGCGGGCTTGCCATCGTTCATCGTGACGGTCGGGAGGCCGGCCTTCGGCGGCACCGCCGTGCCGGTGGCCTCGTCGAGGACCTTGGTCGCCGAGACGAGGTCGAGCACGAACACCACCGGGTCGTCCTTGGCGATGCCGAGGTCGGGGTTGCCCTGCTCCCCGAACGCGTCCGCCGGGGTCGAGGTGATGACCATGCGGGAGCCGAGTTTCTTCCCCGGGATCTGACCCCGGAAGGCGGCGAAGAGATCCTTGGCGCTGAGATCGACGCCGACCGCGCCGGACTCCCAGGTGCTGAGCGCCTCCTTGCCGTCTTTGGCCTTGACGATCACCGCGTGTAACGACACCAGGTCGTCCTTGGTGATCTCGGCCCCGGTGCCGTCGGTGACGACCGTGGACTCGGTACGACTCACCGCTACGGGCGACTTCACGGTGACGGTGGGCTTCTTCTTCACATCGGTGCCGCCGACCTTGACGGCGGCGAGCGCCGCAGAGACCGGCTCGGATGTCGCGGAATCGTCACCACACCCGGTGAGGACCAACGCAGCGGTGAGGACGGTAGCGGAAAGAACAGTGCTGAGGCGACGTGCCACGGGAGAGGACCTTCGGTTCGGGGGCGATGCCGTGCATGCGGGCACCAGGGTCCAAGACTAACGGCCGGCCTGGGAGCAGCCCGACCGGGCGCTCCGGCTGGCCTCGGCGGTGGCCGCGCCGTCACCGCCGACCGGGTGCGTTACGCCGTCATCCCGGTGATCAGCCGGTCGACGCGAGGGTCCTCGGCGAGGAACGGGTCCTTGCACAGCACGGTGCGCTGGGCCTGGTCGTTGAGCTTGAGATGGACCCAGTCGACCGTGAAGTCGCGTCGGTGCTGCTGGGCGGCCCGGATGAAGTCGCCG
>JBOFJB010000507.1:0-6336 GCA_051650465.1 Dermatophilaceae bacterium
GAACCAGCGCGAGGTTGACATCATCGCCAAGGAGGTCATCCCGGTTCATTGCCCGAATGTGAAACGAGGCGATGTTGCCGTCATTGCCCCGTACGTGCGTCAAGTCGACAAGGCGGCGGCGGCGCTCGATGCCGATGTCGCGGCCAGTACGGTGCACAAGGTCCAGGGCCGGGCCAGCCGGGTTGTCATCTTCAGTACGGTGCTCGACACTACCTGGCGCGGCCGGACCGGCCTCCCGTTCGTCGACGACCCCAAGATGATCAAGGTCGCGGTCTCCCGTGCGATCGACAAGTTCGTCCTCGTCACGAACAACGACCTCATGCCGGACAGCCGTCACATCCAAGATCTCGTCGACTACATCCGCTATCAGTTCCGGGAGGATGCGGTCGCCGAGAGTTCGGTGCTCTCCGTCTTCGACCTGCTATATCAGGAGTACGACCAGCGCTTGCGCCCGCTCGCCGCGCGACTGCGCCAGGGGTCGACGTACCTGTCCGAGAACATCGCCTGGACCGTACTGCACGATCTGCTTGACGAAGAGCGACATGGCCATCTGACCGCGGCCCGGCAAGTTCTTTTGTGGAACCTGATACCTGACCTGGCCGGCCTGACTCCGCGGCAAGCTGCCTTTGTCCGACACCCTCGTGCCTCGCTCGACTTCGTGGTCTACAACCGGATCTCGAACCGGGCCCACCTGGCCGTCGAGGTCGACGGGTTCGCCTTTCACGAGAACAAGCCGGAGCAGCTCGCACGGGACGCGATGAAGAAGCACATCCTCGGGCGCCATGAGGTGCCGCTGCTTCGCCTGCCGACAACGGGGAGCGGGGAGGAACAGCGCATCCGCAGGGCGCTGGACGACCCGGGGTCGCTGCTGTCGTCCAGGTCGTGATGCCTGGAAGCCGGTCGGCGAGGATGTGCGCGTGACCCAACAGACTCCACCCTGGCCGGTCGTGCTGTTCGACCTCGACGGCACGCTCGCCGACACCATCCCGCTCATCGTCGCCTCCTACCAGCACGCGTTCCGTGAGGTGCTCGGCGAGGAGGTCGACGAGGCGCGGATCCGGGCCTGGATCGGCCGGCCGCTGCTCGAGGTGTTCCTCGAGGTGAGCCCGACGCACGGCCACGCCCTCGACGCCGTCTACCGCGAGTGGAACCTCGCGAACACCGCCCGCCTGATCCGTCGGTTCGACGGCGTGCCCGAGTTGCTCGGCGCGCTCGCGTCATCCGGCGTCGTTTCTGCGGTGGTCACCTCGAAGCGACGGATGATGGCCCGGCTGGCGCTCGAGAGCGTCGGCATCGACCACCTCGTCGACATCTCGGCCGGGTTCGAGAACACTGAGCGACACAAGCCCGACCCGGCACCACTGAGGTACGGCGCTCGGGCGCTCAGTGTGGACCCCGCCGACTGTGTCTATGTCGGCGACGCGGTCGTCGACGTGCTCGCCGCCCGCGCGGCCGGCATGTCAGCGGTCGCGGTCACCTGGGGCGCCGGCACCTCCGACGCCCTGCAGGATGCCGGGCCGGACGCGGTGCACGACACCGTCGCGGGCCTGGCCGCGTACCTTCTCGGCGAGTCGGTGCAGCGTCCAGCAACGGCGGGCTGACCGTAAGCGGTCTCGCCACCGGGCTGGCGATCTGTGCAGGGTGTTCGATCGAGGTGAGACATCTAGACTCGCCCAGGTGCACGGCACGCCGTACCCCCCCAACGCTCGTGCGGAACTCAGCGAACTTCTCGAGGCGGTCACCGCGTACGCCGAGGAGCGCATCCGGCTCGAGCCGCCGCTCGACCATCCGGTGAGCCCGGAGCAGTTCGAGCGTGTCGTCGGGCAGGCGATCACCCCGGGCGGGCTGGGCGGGGTGCCGGCGCTTCGGTTGTTCGCCGAGGATCTCGCGCCCACCTGCCTGTCCACCGACCATCCACGGTTCCTTTCGTTCATTCCCTGTGCGCCGAGCGACGCCTCGGTGGTGTTCGACCTCGTCGTCGGCGCGTCGTCGCTGTACGCGGGTTCGTGGCTCGAGGGGTGTGGCGCGGTGTACGCCGAGAATCAAGCGCTGCGCTGGATCGCCGACCTCGCTGGGATGCCGAGCGAGACGGGCGGGGTTTTTGTGCCAGGCGGGACGGTGGGGAACCTCTCGGCGCTGGTCGCTGCTCGACACACCGCCCGGCAGCGCGCGCCGCAGGGGGTGCGGCCGTCGCGGGTCGCGGCCACCGCGGGTGCGCACAGTTCGATCGCCGCAGCCTGCGACGTCATGGATGCCGAGTTGGTGGCGGTCCCGGCGGATGACCGCTGGCGACTCACCGGGGCTCACCTCCGCGCGACACTGGACGACTACGGCCCGGAGACGTTCGTCGCGGTCGTGGCGACGAGCGGCACGACGAACTTCGGCGTCATCGACGACCTCGCCTCGGTGGCTGAGGTGTGCCGCGAGTATGGAGTCTGGTTCCACGTCGACGGCGCCTACGGTGGCGCCGGGCTGGCTGCGCCCTCGGTCCGCGAACGGTACGCCGGGGTCGAGTACTGCGACTCGTTCATCGTGGACCCCCACAAGTGGCTGTTCGCCCCGTTCGACTGTTGTGCCCTGCTCTACCGCGACCCGGGGCTCGCCCGCGCCGCGCATACCCAGCGTGCGGGGTACCTCGACGTGCTCACCGAGGCGCCGGACTGGAACCCCGCCGACTACGCGGTCGGGCTGACCCGCCGGGCTCGAGGGCTGCCGTTCTGGTTTTCCCTGGTCGCCAACGGCACCGATGCGTACACCGCTGCCGTCGAGCGGACGCTCGACGTGGCCCGTTACGCCGAGGCCGAGATCACGCGTCGTCCGCACCTCGAGTTGGTGCGCGAGCGCGACCTCTCGGTCGTGGTGTTCCGCCGACTCGGGTGGGATTCTGCGGAGTACCACGCGTGGTCGGACCGGTTGCTCGACGACGAGTTCGCGTTCGTCGTGCCCACGGTTCATGACGGTGAGACTCTCGCTCGGTTCGCCATCGTCAACCCGCAGACGACCGAGTCCGATATCGCAGCAATCCTCGACACGATGGGCGGGCAATGAGCGCCAGCACACCACGACAGGATGACGAGCGCGCCTGGTCGCGGTCGTCCAGTGACGGGTTCACTGAGGTGGGTGTGGCTCGTGGGTCAGGTGCGGATGCCGGTGTCCGGCCCGCGGCGTGTCGTGGCGCCGATGCGAATGACACCACTGTGACTCGCTCGGTACGCTGGCCGCCGCACGACGACGAGACGAAGGGTCCACCCAGCACCGTGAGCGCCGCGCCCGACCACCTCCCCAGCAACGAGCCGCCAGTTCACGGGCTCTCCGACCGCGACCGCGAGGTGCTCGCCTTCGAGCGGCAGTGGTGGAAGCACGCCGGGTCCAAGGAGGCTGCGGTGCGAGAACTCTTCGGCATGAGTTCCACGCGCTACTACCAGGTGCTCAACACGCTGATCGACACCCCGGCCGCGCTCGAGCACGACCCGATGTTGGTCAAGCGGCTCCGTCGGCTGCGCGCCACTCGCCAGCGGGCCCGGTCGGCACGGCGCCTCGGCGTCGAGCCGTAGCCAGGCCGCCAGGCGGCGACCGCTCCGGCGCATGCCGAGTGCCGCCGCCCGCGGTTCGCCGCCAGGGTCCGCTCGGTATGGTCGCCCCGCCGGCGTGGCAACTGCTTTTGCGTGTTTGCTCTCCAGGCGCCCACTGTCCAGGCGCATCGACTCAGACGCGCGACGGAAGCGGGACGCCCGCCGCCTCGAACACCGCGGTGGCGAGGCGCCGGAACTCGTCGGCAGCCTGCTGCACCGCGCCTTGGTGGCCGCCGAACGCTCCGTCCGCGGGCTTGAGTTCGAACACCGGCTTGCGGGCGTCCTGCGCCATCGGGGTCAGGCTCCGGTGGCGCCTGATCTGGCCCAGCAGATTGGTGTCCTCTGCGACGGTCGCTGGCGCCGGGTCGTTCAGACACAGCACGCTGGACCGGTACTCGGCGGGGATGCGGCGAAGCCAGCGCTCGTAGGCCTTCACCGGTCGGTCAAGGCGGACGCTGTGCTGTAACACCACGTACCCGAGCGGCTGCATCCGACCGGGGGCGGCGAGGTCGGCCGGTGCCTTAGGTAGCCGGCTGTGCCATTCGTCCCGCCAGGTCTGGAGCGTGGGCCCGAGATTGTGCAGGGCGCGCACACTGAACAGGTCGGCGGCGAGCGGGATGACGACGTGGTCCGCGGCGACGAGCGCCGAGCGGTTGAGCGCGCCGAGGCTCGGCCCGACATCGACGAGCACGACGTCGGCGGCCTGGGCCTCGGCGGCGGCGACGAGGGTGCGCCAGAACGCCGTGGTGACCCGGAACGCACGCTCCTTGCCGTCCGACGAGTTCGGCCACGCCTGCGACAGTTCGTCCTCGAACCTGGACAACGCCAGATCGCCGGCAAGGAGCGAGACCCGGTCGGACACCCGGATCGGCTCGGGGGTGAGGATGTCGCCGATACCCCGGATCAGCGGATCGAGGATCTGGGCGATAGTGCGTCCTCGGTTCGATGTGATTGTCTCGTCGCCCCACGCCTTCTCGAGGTCGTCCTCGTCCAGGAACGAGGACGTGAGGTTGGCTTGCGGGTCCAGGTCGGCGGCCACGACCGACAGGCCGAGACGCTCCGCCATCCACGCCAGGTGGTACACGAGCGAGGTCTTCCCGACGCCGCCCTTGTTGTTGAAGAACGTGATGACCGGCGGGTTCACTGTCGTCTCCTGATGGTCACGGCCACGTAGTTCGGGTCCGGCTCGAACTCGACCTCTGGGTTGCCGTTATCGGCGAGTGTGCGACGCACGATGGACATGCCCGCGCCGAAGCGCTGCACGAAGCCGAGGCCGGCCATCGCCTCGGCGAGCACCCGGTTGCGGTAGTCGGTGACGCCCGGCCGGCCGAAGTTCTCCACCGTGACCACGCCGTAGGGGCCGCCGGGCGAGTGCACCTCGACACGGTCGGCGTACCAACTGATCCGGATCGGTGCGGCCGTCGCCTCGTAACTCCGGTGCAGGATCGCGTTTCGGCACACCTGCTGAAGCGCTGCCAGCGGATAGTCCGAGGTTCGTGCGTCGCGGAGCCCCGTGCCGATGTCGACCGAGGTTCGGATGTTGAGTTTGAGCAACTCGTCGAGCTCGCGAAGCAGGTCGGGGATGGGTGCATCAAGCCGCTTCTCGTCGATGACCGGCTCGGAGAGGTCGAGGCCGTCGACCCGGACGAACTGCACGTAGGCGCCCGGGATGTGTCGAGACGGCTCCCGACCGAGAACGAGGATGCCGGCGGCGGTGGGTACGCCGTCGACGGTGGCCATGCTGAGGCTCGCCAACCGCTCACGGTCGGTGCGGCCGTTCGCGGACAGCACCTCCGCAGGAAGGACTGCCGGGAGGTAGCCGCGGGTGAACAGGTCGAGGTCGAGATCGTCCAGGGTCGCGCCTGGGATTGGCGTCGAGTCGAACGGCAGGTCGATGCTGCGCCGTCGCTCGGCCAGCCGCCGCTCTTCGTCGCCCGTCGCGAGAGCGCGTCGTGGGCCGACCCGAATCCAGACGCGTCCGTCGAAGCGCACCGGCGGGCTCAGGCTCGGCTCGACCTCCACGACCGCGACGGCGTGCTCACCGACGGACAGGGCGCGGACGCTCATGGTGGGCGGAGGGAGCAGCTTCCCCTGGTCTCGCATGGACGCCAGTTCCAGGAGGAGGACGTCGGTGATCGGCAGTCCGGAGGCGTGCCCGTCATCCCGCGCGCCGATGAACATTACACCGGAGGACTGGTGCCCCGGCAGGTCGTTGGCGAAGGCGCAGACGGCTTGGTAGACACGGTCTTTCGTGGACGAGGTCAGGGACTCCTTGCGCTCGACCTGCTCGCTCTCCAGGTCGATCAGCATCTGCCGAAGTTCGTCGTCGCTGCGTGCCACGACCTGATCCTAGGGTCGCGGCACGCGTCGCTGATGCTCGACGCACGGCGGCTCGGGCACGCTGTCCACGTCAGCCGCATGTGCCAGGTGATCTCGACGCGAACCGTCAGCGGGCCGCCGCCCGCCGACTGGCGCAGCAGCCAGGTCGGGGAGCGGTGGACCGGCGGCATCCGCCTGCGTTTGCACTCTCCGGGGCCGAGTGCCAATATTGGCGTTAGCACTCTCCAGGTGAGAGTGACAACCGACCGGGTCCAGTGAGGGTCGGCCGCCGTGGTGCGGATCGCTACGGCATCCGGCTCGTCCGTCGCGGGCACCGCCCGGTCTTCACCTTCGATTCGCGTGGGAGGAACCACCCGAATGGCCAAGATCATCGCTTTCGATGAAGAGGCGCGCCGCGGTCTCGAGCGGGGCATGAACACCCTCG
>JBOFJB010000508.1:0-6251 GCA_051650465.1 Dermatophilaceae bacterium
ACATTGGTGGGGTGCAGACGGTCACCAAGCGCGAGTTGAACCAGCACACCGCCGCGGTGCTGGACCAGGTCACCGAGACGAACGACGTCGTGGTGACCGAGCGAGGCACGCCGCGCTGGCGGGTCAGTGCGGTTCGCGACCCGGACCCGGCCTTGAAGCGGCTGGAGCGCACGGGGCGCTACACGCCACCGGCTCGCGAGCCCGCGCCGTGGCCTGGCCGGCCGAGCGGGCCGGCGTACACCGGGGCGGATGTCGACGCGCTGCTCGACGAGTTGCGCGGGGGTCGCTGACCGGTGCCCACGCAGGTGATCTACCTCGACTCCTCGGTGGCGCTCCGCACGATCCTCGACGTCCCGGAGCGCGAACGGCTGCAGTCCTGGATGCAGACGCCCGGCGCGACCTTCGTCTCCTCCCGCCTGCTGCGCACGGAGGTGATCCGCATGCTCCGGCGCGACGGCCGGCCGATCCTCGACGGGGCACCACTCCTGGACCGCGTCGGTCTGCTCGACATCAGCCGCGAGACCCACACCGTCGCCGAGTCCATCGAGCGGCACATCCGGACCCTCGACGCGCTGCACCTGGCGACGGCGCTGCTGATCGGGGAGCCGGTCACGGTAGCGACGCACGACGCGACGATGACCGCCGTCGCTGCACATCTGGGACTGGTCGTGACGGATCCGATTGAGCCACCAGGATGACGGGCCGCTGCGGCGCGGCGCCGGGCCACCCCCCTCGACTCGGAAGTCGGCGCCCGCTCACGCGCCCGAGTCAGCGGCTGGCGGCGTCGATTCGGATGCCGGCGGCGGCATCCCGCTCGCTCACGCAGGCGGAGTGTCGCCGCGCTGGCCGAAGTCGACCCGCGGCGCCTCGCGCTGCTCGCCGACCGCCTCGAAGTACTCGGCCCGACGAACAGAGAACATCCCCGCGATGATGTTCGAGGGCACGGTCTCGACCTTGGTGTTGAGGTCGCGCACTGTGGCGTTGTAGTAGCGGCGGGCCGAGGCGACCCGGTCCTCGGTGGAGATGAGTTCCTCCTGCAGGTCGAGGAAGCCCTGGTTCGCTTTGAGGTCGGGGTATGCCTCGGCAAGCGCGAACAATCGGCCGAGCGCCTGGCCGAGCACGTTCTCGCTCTCGGCCTGCTGGCCGGGTGACTGGCCCGGGACCATCGCGGCCGAGCGGGCTCGTACGACATCCTCGAGCGTGCCGCGCTCGTGCGCCGCGTAGCCCTTGACCGTCTCGACGAGGTTGCCGATGAGGTCGTGCCGCCGGGTCAACTCGACGTCGATCTGGCGCCACGCCTCCTGGACCAGGTTGCGCAGCGTGACCAGCCCGTTGTACGTGCTCACCGCCCAGGCCAGGATGGCCAACACGACGACGAGGATGACGGCGACGGTGATGAGGACGGTCATGCGGCGGCTCCTGGGTTGGCTATGGCGATCCTAGGGATCCGCTGATCTGGGTGCCATCGCGGGCCGTGGGGTGATGGGTCGTGCACGCGCTCCTCAATCGGTCGACCGTCTCGGCCGGATGACGGCGCCTCAGGTCGGGCGCCGGGTCACCATGGGGGGCGAACGCTAGGCGAGCCCGAGATCGGCGAGGTCGTAGACGTGCCGGTACGGCAGGCCAGCCTCGGCGAACTTCTCGGCAGCGCCGGTCGCCCGATCGGCGATCGTCGCAACGGCGGCCACCTCTCCCCCGGCCTGCTGCACCGCGCGCGCGGCGTCGAGCGGCGAGGCACCGGTCGTGGAGGTGTCCTCGACGACCAACACCCGCCGACCCGCCACCGACGGACCCTCGATGCGCTGTTGCAGGCCGTGCGCCTTGCCCTCCTTGCGCACCACGAACGCGTCGAGTCGGCCGCCGGATGACGCCCGAGCGTGCAGCATCGCGGTCGCCACCGGGTCGGCGCCGAGCGTCAGCCCGCCGACCGCGTCGTACTCCAGGTCCGCGGTCAGGTCGAGCATGACCCGTCCCACGAGCGGGCTCGCCTCACCGTCGAGCGTGACCCGCCGGAGGTCCACGTAGTAGTCCGCCTCGCGACCGGAGGACAGCGTGACCCGGCCATGCACGACCGCCTTCTCCGTAATGATCTCGAGCAGACGGGCGCGGTCGGTGGCGATGTCGGTCACGCCGCTCACCGTAGTGCGACGCGTCCGGCGGCAACGGCCAGCCCCGGCTCGTGACCCCGCTGGGCTGGGAACCCGCGGTGGCCCGGCGACCGGCTCCGCCGCGTCCTCCGACCCACACCACACACCGCGGCGCCCGGTCGTCATCCGGGCGGAGAGCACGGCACCATGTGGCGCATGAGGCTACGGCGACACCGCGGGGAATCGGATACCGACCGGCAGCGCCGGGTCTGGGATGACGCTGCCCTGGGGTACGACCGGCAGATCGCCCCGTTCGACCGGCTGTGGTTCACCGGCGGCCGCGAGTGGCTGGGCGAACGCGCCACCGGCCGGGTACTGGAGGTCGCCATCGGCACCGGACTGACGCTGCCGCATTACCGCGACGACGTGGTGCTCACCGGGGTCGATCTCAGCCCTGCGATGGTGCGGCAGGCGAGCGCCCGGGCCGGGTCGCTGCGGCGCACGATCGACCTGCGGGCGGGTGACGCCGCCGCGCTCCCTGCTGCCGACGGCCTCTTCGACACCGTGGTGTGCGCTCTCGGGTTGTGCAGCATCCCCGACCCGGCGGGGGCCATCGCCGAGATGCGTCGCGTCCTCGTGCCGGGCGGACGGCTGCTGTTGCTCGACCACGTCGGGAGCACCTGCCTCCCGGTACGGGCAGGGCAGTGGCTGGTCGAGCGGGTCACGATCCGGATGGCGGGCGAGCACTTCACCCGGCGCCAGCGCCCGCTCGTCGAGGCGGCCGGCTTCGACGTGGTCGAGGCCGAGCGGCTCAAGGCCGGAACCGTCGAGCGGTTGCACGCCACCACACCGGTCGGCTGACCGCTGGGCCGCGCCGTCGGACGTCATGACTAGGGTGAGCGGGTGCGTCTGGCCACGTGGAACGTCAACTCCATCCGCTCCCGTATCGACCGCGTCGAGGAGTGGCTGCGGCGCACCGATGTCGACGTGCTCGCCATGCAGGAGACCAAGGCCCGGGACGAGCAGTTCCCGTACGAGCGGCTCCGGGCGCTCGGCTACGAGGTGGCGCATCGCGGGGTCAACCAGTGGAACGGCGTAGCGGTGCTCTCTCGGGTGGGGCTGGATGACGTGACGCCAGGTTTCGCTGGCGATCCCGGGTGGGGCGACCCGCGGGCGAGCGAGGCCCGGGCGATCGGGGCGACCTGCGGCGGCATCCGGGTGTGGTCGGTGTACGTGCCGAACGGCCGCGCGCTCGACGACCCGCACATGGCCTACAAACTCGACTGGCTGGCCCGGCTTCGGGAGCAAGCGACCTCCTGGGCGGATGACGGTGCGCCGCTGGCGTTGTGCGGCGACTGGAACATCGCCCCGCAGGACGACGACGTGTGGTCGATGGAGTATTACCTCGACAAGAGCCACGTCTCGCCGTCGGAGCGGGCCGCGTTCGGTGCGTTCCTCGATGCCGGGTTCGTCGACGTCGTGCGGCCGCATGCGCCGGGGCCCGGCACCTACACGTACTGGGACTACCAGCGCCTCGCGTTTCCCAAACGCCGCGGCATGCGGATCGACTTCGTGCTCGGGTCGCCGTCGTTCGCCACCCTCGTGCGCGGCGCGGCCATCGACCGTGAGGAGCGCAAGGGTGCTGGCGCGAGCGACCATGCCCCGGTCGTCGTGGACCTCGACACCTGACATCTCTCACCGCCAACCCTCGTCTTTCGACAACCCCGGAACCCCGGCTTTCCGCCCCATCCGGGTATGCCGTGGTTCACCGGGGGTGTGCCGGCAGGCGAACCTCGGCCTTTCCCCATGGGTCGGAAAAGCCGGGATGGCGGGTTAGCGTTTCGGGATGACGCGCCCGCCGCACGAGAACGTCGCGACGGTCCTCGTGGACCCCGCGGCGCTCGCCGAGGTCGAGGTGGCGCTCATGCACCTCGACCTGCGGGTGTGGCCGATGGCGACCGCGCCGATCTGTATCGACGGCCCACGCGAAGCCCAGCAGTACCGGCGCCGGGTGCTCACGGCTCGCCGCGGCGCCTGGGACCACGCCGCCAACTGGGTACCGGTGTGGATCTCGTTCGGGGCTTCCTGGCGCATCGGCGCCGAGCCGTTGCCGTGGGCCGCGCACGCAGCGCTGTGGTCCGCGCTGGAACGCCACCACGGCCACGTCTACTACCGCAAGCGACTCACCGGGGTACGCCCGCTGGCCGCACCGGTTGGCGTCGACGGCACCGGGGCGAGCCCGCGGCTCAGACCCGCGTCCGGCGCCGGGCCAGGATGAGGCGTCGAGGCCACGTCGCCGCCGTCACTGCAGGCGACGACGGCATCCGCGGAGGAAACCCACCCCACCGTGGGAGCGCTGTCGTCACCCTGCCGCGGCGACCCGGGGTTCTCGTCCGGCACGCACCGTTCGGCGGCCGAGAGTGACTGCCACGACCGCACCCACCGCTGCCGCCACCGCCGCCCCGCGGAACGCCGACGACACCTGCGTCACCGCGGCACCGAGCAGCGCGTCGGCGTCGGTGGGGTCGGGCAGGGCGGCGACGGCGTCGTAGTAGCGGCTCAGCCCGATCGCGGTGAGCAGCGCGATGCCAACGACCATGCCGACCATCCGCGCCACGACGACCAGCGCGGATGCCGTGCCGTGCGTCTCCGGCGAGGACTCGGCCAGCGCGGCGTCGTTCACCGGGGCGAGCGCGAGCCCGAGGCCGAGACCGGTCACGGCGAGGACCAAGGTGGCGGTCCACTCCTCGAGCGACCCCCGCCCCCAGGTCGACATCACGCCCAGCCCGACCGCCGCGAGCACCAGGCCGGATGACGCCACCGCACCGTCCCCGAGCCGCCGCACCGCCCAGCCCCCGGCGAGCGCACCGACGGGCACCGCGACGAGGAACCGCACCAGCACCAGTGCGGCGTCGGTCTGGTCCGAGGTGAGCACGAGGCGGGCGAGCAGCGGCACCTCGACGACGACCGCGACGAGCGCGACTCCCGCCAGCGCGGAAACGACCAGAGCGCGGGCGAGCCGACCACGAACCACACCGCGGGGCACCAGCGGCACCACGGCCCGGCGGTGGTGGGCGAGGTAGCCGACCGCGAGCAGCGCACCAAGCGGCAGGAGGCCGTAGCCCAGCGTCCCGACGACCTCGCGTTCCGGCTCGGCGGCGGCGAAGGTGAGCACGATGCAGCCGAGCGCGCCGCCGAGCAGCAGGGCTCCGGGCAGATCGGCTCGGGCGAGCAGCCCGTGCCATCTGCGTGCCGAGACCGCCGCCGCGGCCACCAGCAGCAGCAGGGCCAGTACCCCGACCGGGGTCGCCAGCCGTGAGGTCGCGTCACCGAACGGGATGAAGGGCAGGCCAAGGCTGACGCTGGTGACGAGCGCGTCAGGTGCGGCGAGGGCGACGCCGCCGACGGCGAGTCCGGCCAGGGTGAGGCCCGTCGGAAGGAGGCGCGGCATCGTCCGCCCACGCGAAGCTCGCGACCCGCGGCCACCGCCGACGACCATCACGGCGACCGCGAGGGCGAGGCCGGCGACCGCGTTCAGCCAGAAGATCGCCCGCCAGTCGGCGACGAGAAGCACCAGGGCCCCGAGCACCGGGCCGAGTACCGACCCGATCTCCTGGACGGCGCCGACGACGCCGAGCGGCACGCCGCGCCGCCCCGGTGGCCAGAGGTCGGCGACGAGTGCGAGGGTGGCCGGTACGAGACCGCCGCCACCGAGGCCTTGGACGAGCCGGCCGCCGACGAGCACCGGCAACTCGACGGCCAGCGCGGTGACGGCCGACCCGGCGACGAAGACCGCGAGGCAGGCGAGCAGCACTCGCTGCCGGTCGACGAGATCGGCGAGCCGGCCCACGAGCGGCAGCACGGCAACGTACCCGAGGAGAAAGCCACTGATGATCGGCGTGGCGCGGTGCAGGTCGGTGATGCCCACGCCGACGTCGCCCATCATGTCGGTGAGCGCGAGTACGACGACGTAGGTGTCTGCGGCAGCAAGCGCGACACCGAGCGACGCGACCGCGAGCAGCGCCCTAGGGGCGAGTGATCGCAACGGTTTCACCGTAGTCGGTCAGGGTGAGGGTGTAGGTGGCCTCGGCGCCGTCGAAGAACGGGCCGACGAGGGTCGTGGTGCGCAGTTGGTCGTCGGCGGTGAGCGCGTAGGTGACCCGG
>JBOFJB010000509.1:0-5264 GCA_051650465.1 Dermatophilaceae bacterium
TCGTCTACGGCGTGCGCGAGGACCGCAGCACCGACAGCGTGTTCAAACGCACCACCGCGCGGCTGTTCTACCGGTCGATCCGGGCACTGTCAGACATCGACGCTCGGGCCGACGCCGGCGACTTCCGCCTGATGTCGCGTGCCACGGTGGAGGCGATCAATGCCCTGCCCGAGCAGAACCGGGTGGTGCGGCTCGTCGTCCCCGCACTCGGCTTTCCGAGTGCGTGCGTGGGCTACCGGCGGGAGCAACGCGCGGCCGGCGAGTCCAAGTACCCGCTCGCCAAGATGCTGCGCCTGTCGATCGACAGCGTCACCGGGTTCTCCGTCGCCCCACTACGGTTCGCCACGTGGCTGGGGCTGGTCGGCGGGTTTGCTGCGTTCGGTGTGCTCGTGTTCGCCGTCGTGGCGATGTTGCTCGGCAACACTCTGCCAGGCTGGACCTCCACTGTCGTTATCGTCTCCGGCACTAGCGCCGTTCAACTGCTCGCCCTCGGCATCCTCGGCGAATACGTCGGACGAACGTACGCCGCGATGCAGGCAAGGCCGGCCTATTTCGTCGCCCATGACAGCCTGGACGTCACCGTGCTGGATGACGCACCCGACCCCGTCGTGCCGGATGACGCGCCCGCCGAGATAGTCGAGGACGTCCTGGCCGAGGAAGCCCACCCGGTCGGCGGCGCCGGTCACTCCCGGATGTGACCGTCGCCCTCGACCACCCACTTGGTCGTGGTCAGTTCAGGAAGCGCCATCGGGCCCCGGGCGTGCAACTTCTGGGTAGAGATGCCGATCTCAGCACCGAACCCGAACTCGCCACCATCGGTGAAGCGCGTGCTGGCGTTGACCATGACCGCTGCAGCGTCGACCTCGGCGATGAACCGTCGGGCGGCGCGGCGGTCCTCGGTGATGATCGCCTCCGTGTGGCCCGTGCCAAAGCGACGGACGTGGTCGAGGGCGGCGTCCAGGTGGTCGACGACACCGATCGACATCTCCAGGCCGTGGAACTCTGTGGCGTAGTGCTCGTCGGTGGCCGCGCCGTGGGCGACTCCGGCGGCCTCGGCGTACGCGCCGGCCCGGCTGTCCGTGTACAACGTGACCCCGGCGCCGGCGAGGGCAGTGAGCACGCGGGGAAGAAACGCCGCGGCAGCATCACGATGCACCAGCAGGCTCTCGGCAGCGTTGCACACACTGGGCCGGTGAGTTTTGGCGTTGACCGCGATGGCGAGCGCCTTCTCCAGATCTGCGCCGGCGTCGACGTAGACGTGGCAGTTACCGACCCCGGTCTCGATCACCGGCACTGTCGACTGGGTGACCACGCTCTCGATAAGGTCGGCACCACCACGAGGGATCACCAGGTCGACCTGCCCGCGGGCAGTGATCAGGGCGCGCACCGCGCCATGCCCACCGTCGAGCAGGGCGATGGCATCCGCGGGTAACTCGTGCTCGACCAGCACCGCACGCAGCACACCGACGGTGGCCCGGTTCGTGTCCGCTGCGGCACTGCCGCCGCGGAGGATCACCGCGTTGCCGGACTTCAGCGCCAGCCCGGCGGCATCCACCGTGACGTTCGGCCGAGCCTCGTAGATCATCCCCATGACGCCCATCGGCACCCGCACCTGACGGATCTGGAGGCCGTTCGCCAGCGTCGAGCCGCGAACCACCTCGCCCACCGGGTCGGGCAGTGCGGCGATGTCCCGCAGCGCCTGGGCGACGGCCGCGACGCGGGGGGCGTCGAGCCGAAGCCGGTCCTGGAGCGACGGCGCCATACCGGCGTCCCGGCCGCGGACGAGGTCACGCTCGTTGGCCGCGACGACCTCATCGGTCGCGGCAGCGAGAGCGTCGGCCTGAGCACGCAAGACGGCATCCTTCTCGGCTCGGGACAGCATCGCCAGGCGGCGGGACGCGATGCGCGCAGCCGCGGTCAGTCGGCGAACCTGGTCGGCGTCGACCGGGTCGATGGAGGTCTCGGGCATGACCCCAGAGTAGGCGCGGAGCCGCGGTGCGGGGCGCAGGCAACGTCCGCGCTGATCTCGGGTGACCGCCACCGTCAGGGCAGCGGCAGCCTGACACTGGCGGCAACTCGGGCGGAACGCTCCCCGCGCTCGTCGACCAGGAGCCGGCTGCTCGACTCGCATCGATACCGCTGGCCGGTGCGAGGATGGCGCAGGTGACCACGATCCTGTCGATCCAGAGTTCGGTGGCCTACGGGCATGTCGGCAACTCGGCAGCGGTGTTCCCTCTGCAGCGTCTCGGTGTCGAGGTGTGGCCGGTGCACACCGTGCACTTCTCGAACCACACTGGTTACGGCGCGTGGCGGGGGCCACTCATGACGCCGAGCGACGTGCGTGACGTCGTGACCGGGGTCGAGGAACGCGGCGCGCTCGGCGAGGTCGACGCGGTGCTCTCCGGGTACCACGGCGGCCTGGAGATCGGCCATGTCGTCCTCGACGCCGTCTCCCGAGTGAAGGCGGCACGCCCTGGCGCGGTCTATGCCTGCGACCCGGTCATGGGTAACGCGGCGACAGGGTGCTTCGTTCACCCCGACATCCCGATGCTGCTCCGGGACACCGTGGTGCCGCGGGCCGACATCGTGACGCCGAACCAGTTCGAACTCGGGCTGCTCACCGGGACGACACCGGCGGACCTCGACTCGACACTGGCGTCGGTCGAGGCAATACGTGCTCTGGGCCCGTCGACGGTGCTGGTGACGAGCGTGCTGCGTCCTGACATGCCGGCCGACACGATCGAGACCCTGGCCGCCGGGGACTCAGGCGCCTGGCTCGTCCGGACCCCGCGGCTGCCGTTGACGGCGAACGGCTCAGGAGACGTGACCGCTGCATTGTTCACCGCGCACCTGCTCAGCACCGACGACCCAGGCATGTCCCTGGCACGGACGGTGTCGAGCGTCTTCGACGTGCTCACGCACACGCTCGAATCCGGCCGCCGCGAGTTGCAACTGGTGCAGAGCCAGGACGCCATCGCGAACCCTCGGATGCAGTTCGCCGTCGAGGCCTTACCCTGACGCGATCTCCTCCGGTGCGGTCACAGACGTCACCGGATCAGGGATCGCTCACCGACGCCGCACAGGTGCCTTCCCGAACAGTGGGAAAGCGTCGAACACTAAAGGACCACGAGGTCGTCGCGATGGACGACCTCGCGCTGGTACGCCGGGCCCAGGTCACGGGCCAGGTCCCGGGTGGAGCGGCCGAGTAGACGCGGCAATTCGACTGCCGCGTAGCCGACGAGCCCACGGGCAACGACTGCACCGTCCGGGCCACACATGTCGACCGCGTCCCCCGCGGCGAAGGACCCCTCGACACCCGTGACGCCGGCAGGCAGCAGCGACGTGCGCCGCACCGTGACGGCGGTCACCGCACCGGCGTCGAGGAGCAGGCGTCCGCGAGCAGTGGTGGCGTGCGCCAACCACCGCTTGCGCGAGACCCGGGTAGCGGTGCCGGGCGCGAACACCGTGCCGACGTCATCCCCGTCGAGGGCCGCCACGAGATCGGGAAGCCGGGTGAGCAGCGTGGGGATACCGGCCGCGCCGGCAATACCGGCAGCCTCAACCTTGGTCACCATCCCGCCACTACCCACCGCACTCCCCGGGCCGCCGATGGTCACCGTCTCCAGGTCCGCCGCCGACGCCACGAACGGTACCCGCACCGCGCCACCGCCGCTGCCGGCACCGCCTGCGGCCGGAGTGGGTGGCCCGTCGTACAACCCGTCGATGTCGGTGAGTACCACCAGGGCACCGGCACCTACAAGATCGGCCACGAGTGCCGCGAGCCGGTCGTTGTCGCCGAACCGGATCTCCTGGGTCGCGACGGTGTCGTTCTCGTTGATGATCGGTAACACGTCCAGTTCGAGCAGCCGCTCGAGGGTGCGCCGGGCGTTGGTGTATTGCGTGCGACGCATGAGGTCCTCGGCGGTGAGTAGGACCTGACCGACGGTGACGCCGTGTCGCGCGAACGCCGTCTGGTACGCAGCGACCAGCGCCCCCTGACCGACGGATGCTGCCGCCTGCTGGGTAGCGAGGTCGCTGGGCCGGCGGGCCAGCCGTAGAGGCCCAATCCCCGCCGCGATCGCGCCGCTCGATACGAGCACCACCTGCCGGCCGGCGGCACGTCGCCGCCCGAGCACGTCAACCAGGTCGGTCAACGCGCCGAGGTCGAGGTGCCCACCGTCAACATCGGTGAGAGTCGACGAGCCGACCTTGACGACCAGCCGCTGCGCGCCAGCCACGGTGGCCCGCACCGCAGAGGCCGGAGTCGTCATCCGGGCTGGTCCGCACCGTCGGTGGCGGTGGCCCAATGCCCGGCGCGGCGCTCGCTGGCGAGTTCATCGCGGGCGGCGGTCTGAGCGTCCTTGCGGGCGTGAAACTCCTCGCGCTTCTCGCTCCGGGTCTTGCGGTGACCGGCACCCTCCACTCGGAGGTCAGAGCCCCGTGGACCGGCAAGCAGTTCGGCGCCGGCAGCCATGGTCGGCTGCCAGTCGAAGACCACCGCGTTGTCCTCGGGACCGATGAGCACGGTCGAGCCAGCGACCGCACCGGCTGCGAGCAACGCCTCCTCGACACCAAGTCGGCTCAGCCGGTCGGCGAGGTAGCCGACGGCCTCGTCGTTAGCGAAGTCGGTCTGCTGCACCCAACGGGTCGGTCGGTCACCCAGGACCCGGAACACGTCGCCGTCAGAACCCGGCTCGTGGCGCACGTGGAAGCCGCTGTCATCCAGCGCCACCGGTCGGATGACGACCCGCGGCGTCGACACCGCGGTCGTCACGACATCGGCACGGGCGGCAGCCACGTGCCGGGCGAGCGCGAAGGTGAACTCCTTGAGCCCGGTGCGCGCCACGGCCGAGACGACGTGGACCTCGAGCCCGCGCTCTTCGAGCATCGGTCGCACCAACTCGGCGAGTTCGCGCGCCTCCGGGACGTCGGCCTTGCCCAGCACGACGACGCGAATGCGCTCGGCGAGCGGCTGTCCCCCGAGCGCACCGTCGGGCACGTAGGCGGCGAGCTCGGCCTCGATGACGTCGAGGTCGGTGATCGGGTCGCGACCCGGTTCGAGTGTGGCGCAGTCGACGACGTGCACCAGGACGGAGCACCGTTCGACGTGGCGCAGGAACGCCAGCCCCAGACCTTTGCCCTCGCTGGCACCGGGGATCAGACCCGGGACGTCGGCGACGGTGTACCGCTCGGACCCGGCGGTGACCACACCGAGGTTCGGCACCAACGTGGTGAACGGGTAGTCGGCGATCTTCGGCTTGGCC
>JBOFJB010000510.1:0-2659 GCA_051650465.1 Dermatophilaceae bacterium
CGGTGACGCTCACCGCGACCGGCAACGACGCGGCCTACGGCACCACGGGCGTGGGGCGGCCGGCATCCCAGCGGGTGAACGCCGCACGGTACTTCGTCGACACGCCGCCGTGGGCTGGTGGGACGGCGGTCGCCATGACCGCAGTCGACGGCTCCTGGAACTCCACCTCCGAGCGGGTCCGGGCCGACGTCTCGACGACCGGCCTGTCCGTCGGGCGGCACCATCTGTTCGTCCAGACCCGGGACAGTTCGGGCAACTGGGGCCCGATCTCGTCGGTGTTCCTCACGGTCACCTGACGGCGGCGGGCTGGACGGGTCGCGGGCCGACCCAGCCGGCTCGGTGCCTCCCGAACTCGTGACGGACGGCGACCACACCCACTCCGGAAGCGGACGCTCCGGCGACGACCGGCATCCTTACCCGGTGAGTTCACCAGAACCAGCACGAACGGCCGAGCCGACACCGGGACGCGACGAACGAGGCCGCGGGAAAGCGGCCTGGGGTGGTCTCGTCGCCGGGGTCGTCGTGGTGGCCGCCGCTGCCGTGGTCCCCAACGCCGTCGGCGTGGACGTCCGGGTCGGCACGGCGGTACCGCTTCTCGCCGACTGGGATTGGCGCTCCGGCCCGGCCAGCCTGGTAGCGCTGCTCGTCGTGGTGGCGCTCGTCTGGCCTGGTATCGCCGCCACCGCCGGCCGGATGCCGTGGGGTCGCCTCCTGCTGCTGTCGTGGGCGGTCGCGTCAGGGTGGATGGTCGCGCTGGCGATGGTGGACGGGCCGGCCGGGTTAGGTCAGGTGCTCGACGGCGACACCGAGTACCTGCGCAGCGCCCAACAGGTCGACGACGTCGGGGACCTGTTGCGCACCTACATCGACCGCATCCCGCTCGACGCGCCCGACAACTGGCCGGTGCACCTCGCCGGCCACCCTCCGGGCGCGGTGCTCTTCTTCGTGGCGCTCGACCGGGTGGGCCTCGGTTCCTGGCAGGCGGCCGGCCTGGTGGTCATCGCGGTCGCCGCTACCATTCCGGCCGCGGTCGCGGTGACGCTCGACCGGCTGGGCGCGCGGCCGGCGGCCCGGGCCGCGCTCCCGTTCCTCGTCGTCGGCCCGTCGGCGATCTGGATGGCGGTGTCCGCGGACGCTGTCTTCGCGGCGACCGCCGCGTGGGCAGTCGCGGCGCTGGCGGGCGCGGTGGGCACCTCAGGTGCGGCACGCCCGACATCCGCATCAGGGATGACGAGCACGGCGAGTACCCCACACCCGGACATCTTGACCGGGCCACGGCGGTGGTCGAGCCGGGGTGCCGCCGTGGTCTCGGGGCTGCTGTTCGGCTGGTGCCTGCTGCTCTCGTACGGCATGGTCCTGCTCGGACTGGTGGCGTTGGCGGTACTCACTGCTGCCCGCCGGCCAGTACGCGAGCGGATACGGCTCGGCGCGGGAGTCGCGGCCGTCGCGCTCGGTGTGGTCGGCGCGTTCGCGGTGGCCGGTTTCGCCTGGTGGGAGGCCTACCCCGTACTGGAGGATCGGTACTGGGACGGGCTCGCCAAAGAACGCCCCGGCTGGTACTGGGTGGGCGGCAACCTTGCGGCGTTGGTGCTGTGCGCGGGACCGCTGCTGCCCGCGGCCCTGGGCTCCGGGCTGCTCGAGGTGTCGAGGCTGGTGTCAGGGCGGGCCGCAGCAGCACGGGACCTCGCGGCGGCACGGCTGTCGGCGTTGCTGCCGGGGCGGGCTCCCGGCCCGGTCGCTGCACTCGTGGTCGCCGCACTCGGCACCGTGCTGGTCGCTGACCTGTCGCTGATGAGCAAAGCCGAAGTCGAGCGCATCTGGCTGCCATTCGTGCCCTGGCTCCTGTTGTCCGTCGTGTGGCTGCCACCAGCGTGGCGGCGCTGGGGCCTGGTGGGCCAGGCCTGCGCCGCGGTGCTGGTGCAGCACGTGGTGCGAACCGCGTGGTGACTGTCTCGTCGGCGACGACGCCGCGTCATCCGGCCGCGTCACGTGACGCGTCATCCGCCGTCGCGCTGGCTCGCGGCACGTGCCGCGGACGGTCAGGCGCGCAGCGGTGCCGTGGCGAAGCGGGCCAGCCCGTCGGCAGGGCGCACCTGAGCGGCGAAGCCGAGTTCATCGCAGGCGCGGGCCGGAGAGGCGACCACATGCCTGACGTCGCCGATCCGGTACCGGCCGGTGAGCTGCGGCTCGCTGTCCTGCGCTGACCCCTGCGCCACGTGCCGGGCGACATCCGCGATCGAGACCGGGTGCCCGGAACAGATGTTGTATGCCCGGTGGGTCCCGTCGGCATCCGAGGTAACCGCCTCGGCGGCAGCGAGATTGGCTCGGGCGACATCGTCGACGTGCACGAAGTCGCGCATCTGCCGACCATCCTCGAAGACGACCGGCGCTTCGCCACGCTCGAGCGAGGACCGAAACATCGCCGCCACCCCGGAATAGGGAGTGTCCCGCGGCATCCCCGGGCCGTAGACATTGTGGTACCGCAGCGAGATCGCAGCGCCGGGTGACTGGCGAGCCCAAGCAGCCGCATAGTGCTCCTGGGCCACCTTGCTCGCGGCGTAGGCGCTGCGCGGGTCCAGCACGGCGGACTCGTCGACCAGCGCCCAGTCGAGGCTCCCGCCACAAGTCGCGCAGGCCGGGTCGAAGCGCCCGGCGTCGA
>JBOFJB010000511.1:0-5535 GCA_051650465.1 Dermatophilaceae bacterium
CGAGCACCACGACCCCGTCGACGAGAGCGGGCACGCCACGGTCTGTGCCGAGGTCGGGGAGGAAGGTGCGCACGCCGAGACCGAGCATCATCGCGATGGCGAACGCCGGCGCGGCGAGCCGGGCCAGCATCCCCGATGCAGATCGCAGCCCGAGCCGCCCGTGCTGGCGGCGGAGCACACCGAAGCCGTACACCGCCCCGAGAAGGTAGGCGACGCTATGACCGAGTGAGAGCACGACCGCGGTATGGCGCGGGTCGAGGCTGGCTGCCACGAACGCACCGACGGTGGCGGTACCGGTGACCACGCATTGGGCGCGGAACGACCACCAGGTCTGCTGCTTCGCATAGAACGTGCGGTCGTTGACATACATCCATCCGAGGGGGAGGACGCCGCCGATCAGAGCGAGCAGGACGACCGCGACGGTCTGGGTACCGGCGAGGCTGTTGTCGAACAGGAAGGTCGAGGTGACGACCGGCGCCAGCGCGAGCACCAGGGCGACGCCGGGAACGAGCAGCACGGCAGGCAGCCGCAGACCGCGGGTCTGTAGCCGCAGCAGTTCGGTGTCGTCGCCGCGACTCGCCGCAGCGGACATCTGGGTGAACAGTGCGGTGACCAGCGAGACGGTGACCAGGCCGTGCGCGACCATCATGGCGAGTAGCGCGTTCTGGAACGAGGCCAGGTCGGGAGCGGTGATGCCGGCCCGGCTGGCCCGGTCGGACACCTGGGTCAGCACGTTGGACGTCACCACATACCCGAGTTGGCTGACCACGATCGAGCCGAAAGTCCAGGTGGCCGTGGCCGACAACTCGCTCAGACCGTGCCCACGGAACGTCCATACCGGCCGGTACCTGAAACCTATGCGGCGGAGCGGAACGACCAGCGCGAGCGCCTGGACCGCGATGGATGCCGTGGAGGTGCCAGCGAGGATGCCGATCATCTCTGGGGTCCACTCGCCTGGTGGTGCCTCGCGTGGTAGAGCCGCGGCCCGGAACCACAGCAATCCGGCGACCGCCACCAGGTTGGCAAGGGCGGGTGCCCAGGTGAAAGCGAAGAACCGATTGTTCGCCGTCAGCACTTGTCCGAGCAAGGTGTAGAGGCCGTAGAAGAACACCTGGGGTAAACAGATCACCGCGAAGACCGTGGTGAGTCGCACGGCATCCGCGTTGTCGACTCTCAGGTAGAGACGTACGAGGACCGGCGCCAACACGGTGAGTAGCGCGGTTGCTACGAAAAGGAGCACGAGGGATGCCGTGATCACCCGGTTCACGAACTCGGCCTCGCCGTCACCGCGGGTCCGGGCTCGGAGGATCTGTGGCACCAGTACCGCGTTGAGCGCTCCGCCGGCGATGAGCAGATAGAACTGATTCGGCAGAGTGTTCGCGGTGGTGAACGCCGTCGCGGTGAGTCCGGACGTGCCGATGACCGCCGCGAGCAGCGAAGCGCGGAGCAGCCCGGCCGCCCGGCTCACCAGCGACCCGACAGCCATGACGGCGCCGGAGCGGCCGACGCTTGGAGCAGGAGCGCTCACCTGGTGTCGCCGGCCAGCCGCTGCCATGCCAGGCGGGCGATGCGGCGCTCGTTAGGAAAAGTGAGGTGCCGGTGGGCCTCGCGTAAAGGCAGCCAGGCGACGTCGATGGCCTCTTGGTCAGGGTCGTTCTCGATGGTGAGCCGGCCACCGACAGCCTCGAGGAGGAAGTGGTGCACGTACTTGTGGATACGCCGATCACCGACGGCGAACCAGTAGTCGATGGTGCCGAGCTCGACCAGCACGACGCCCTCGATCCCGGTCTCCTCGGCGATTTCCCGGGCGGCGGTCTGGGGGAGGGTCTCCTCGCCCTCGATGTGGCCTTTGGGCAGGCACCACTCGACCCGGCCCGCCCGGTTCCGCCGTGCGATGACTGCGATCCGGGCCTCGCCGTGGTGGACATCGACCACGACCCCGCCGGCGCTGCGTTCCTCCACGGCCGGCAACCGCCGGGGCTGGCCCCCGGTGGGATCGGCCGGGGCGTAGGTCATCGATCCACTGTAACGACTGGTGTGTCGGGAGCGGCGCTGCCTGGATGACGCCGGTGGGCGCCATCCGGCTACCGCTTAGTCTTGGCGCTCGTGTCCACCCGCCAACTCCCAGCCGCGCTGCTGCGTGACGCCGCCGCTCATCTCGCACCAGTGCTGCCGATGCTCTCTGAACTCGGCGCACGGTTTGCCGATGATGGTCACGAGCTCGCCCTTGTTGGTGGCCCAGTGCGGGACGCGTTCCTCGGCCGGGGAGCGGTCGACCTCGATTTTGCGACCTCGGCCCGGCCCGAGCAGACCGAGGCGATCTTGGCTGCGTGGGGCAGTGCTACCTGGGACATGGGTCGCGAGTTCGGCACGATCGGTGCACGTCACGGCGACGTCGTGGTCGAGGTGACGACGTATCGCGCCGACGCTTACGACGGGGTCACCCGCAAACCGGTGGTCGCTTTTGGTGAGTGTCTCGAGGACGATTTGGTCCGCCGCGACTTCACGGTCAACGCGATGGCGCTGCGGCTTCCGGAGCTCACCTTCGTGGACCCCCACGGCGGTCTCGCCGACCTGCGCGCGGGGCGGCTGCGGACTCCCTCGCCACCTGAGGTGAGTTTCGGCGACGACCCGTTGCGGATGATGCGCGCGGCGCGGTTCGTCGCCCAACTCGGCGTTATACCGGCCCCGGAGGTGCTCGAGGCGATGCGGTCGATGGCGGTCTCGATCGCGAAGGTGTCGGCCGAGCGGGTGCGCGACGAGGTGGTCAAGTTACTGCTCGCGCCGCATCCACGGGCCGGGCTCGAGTTGCTCGTCGCCACCGGCCTCGCCGACCAGGTGCTGCCCGAGTTGTCGGCGTTACGGCTCGAGATCGACGAGCACCACCGACACAAGGACGTCTACGAGCACTCGCTGACTGTGCTCGACCAGGCCATCACGCTCGAGGGTCCGGTGGACGGGGCGCCTGAGTCTGTCCCAGGGCCGGATCTGGTGCTGCGTCTCGCCGCGGTGCTGCACGATGTCGGCAAGCCCGCGACCCGGCGCTTCGAACGTGGGGGTGGGGTGAGCTTTCACCACCACGAGGTGGTTGGGGCCAAACTCGTGACGAAGCGGATGAGGGCGCTGCGCTTCGACAAGGAGACGACGACGGCGGTGGCCCGGCTGACCGAGTTGCATCTGCGTTTCCATGGGTACGGGGACGGACAGTGGACCGACTCGGCAGTGCGCCGGTACGTCACTGACGCGGCCGATCTGCTGCCACGGCTGCACCGGCTCACCCGGGCCGACTGCACCACCCGAAACGTGCGCAAGGCGCAGCGGCTGGCGCGTACCTATGACGCGCTCGAGGCGCGGATCGAACGGCTGCTGGCCGAGGAGGAGTTGAAGGCGGTACGCCCGGAACTCGACGGCCACGAGATTGGTGAGGCGCTCGGCATCCGCCCTGGGCCGGTGCTGGGGCGGGCTTACCAGCATCTTCTCGGGGTGCGTCTCGACGAGGGCATGGTCGGGAAGGACGTGGCACGCGAGCGGCTGCTCGACTGGTGGGCTGAACAACCGGAATCGCGGGTGTGACCGGGCCGACCGGGTCGAACTCGACGAGTTTCACCACGTCCGCTTACGCTGATTCTCGATTACCGTCGGATGGTTCGCCATCCACCACGCAGGGTGCACCGCCCGCGCGCTGAGGAGGACTGCTGGACGAGCAACGACTGCGAATCGCTGAGCTCGCCGAGATTGCGGGAGTAACGGTGCGCAACATCCGCTTTTACACCCAACTCGGCATCCTGCCGCGTCCGGAGATCCGCGGGCGTCAGGGGTGGTACACGCGGTGGCATGTCGATCGGCTCGAGTTGGTCCAGCGGCTGCGCGGACGGGGCTACTCGCTCGCCGCGATCGCCGACATGGTCGATGGTCAGGTTCCCGCGATCATGCATGGTGACGTGCGTCGTGACCCGGCGACCGCTACCTGGGATGCGGCCGACCCGGGCATGGTGACGCTGGCGCAACTGCACGAGATGGTCCCGCAACTAGCCGCCGAGCCTGAGTTGGTGGTGCAGGCCGTGGATCTCGGTGTACTCACCAGGATGGATGCCGAGTCGTTCTCCGTGCCGCAGCCGCCGTTGCTCCGTGCCGGGATCAGTCTGGTGAGTCGAGGCGTCCCGGTCGGGGTGGTTTTCGACGAACTCATCCAACTACGCCAGGAGATGGCGGTGATTGCCGGCCGATTGTTGACGATCGTGAACCGTGACATCGCCCCTACACATGGTGCGAGCCTCGATGCTCACACCCTTGTCGACCTGCTGCACGACGTGTGGCCGACCATGCTTGTCGCCATTGGCCGGGTACTCACCGACGAGATGCACGAGATGGTTCTCGCGTCGCGCCAACCGGAGCCGTCGCCAAGTCCCGAGGCGTAGGCGTCTCGGGATTCGTGTCGAGCGCGCGGCCGGTGAGCAGCGAGCACGAGTCGGGGTATGCCCCTGTCACCGGCCGGGCTTCGAGGCCGACCCCCTGCGGTCACCCTCGATCTCGGCCACCTCCGAAACGTCATCCGGACTGCCGCGGGAGGACAACTACCGCGATCACCGCGGCAGCCATCCTCCGCACCGCCCCGAGAGGTCGGTGCGCGGGCAATGCCCGGTCGGTGGCCACCCGGCGTCGTGAGGGGGTCGGCCAGGCAGCCAACGTTGACGCTGTGGAGAGTGGGCGTCTTTGCGTGTACGAACCTAGATGCGACAGCGGACACTGTCAAGGTACTGCTTGACAGTAAAAACTGCCACGATCGACACTGACGCAGTGATCCACCGACGCTGAGAGGAGCAATCACGATGACCGTGAGAGTCGGCAAGCGTCCCGACCTAGGCGAGTCAGCCCCCTGGGTCGATCGCAAACGGCGCCTGTGGCTCCTCGTGTTTGTCGTGCCGGCACTCCCGGTTGTTGCCATGCTGCTCGCGACGTCCACCGGGTGGGATGTTCTCTGGTTCTGGGGCGTGGTGTTCGCGTTCGGCATCGTCCCCCTCGCGGACCTACTCATCGGTGACGACCGCGCGAACCCGCCCGAGGAGGTCGTCGCCGCGCTGCATCGCGACCCTTGGTACCGGTGGATCGTGCTCGCCTATCTTCCAGTCCAATACGTGGTCTGGGCCTGGTCGGTCTGGTACCTCGCAACACATGAACTCACCCTGGTGCAGCAGGTCGGTTTTGCGATGACCGTCGGCGTCGTTTCCGGGATCGGCATCAACGCCGCACACGAACTCGGCCACAAGCGCGAGGACCTCGAGCGCTGGGCCAGCAAACTCGCGCTCGCACCGAGTTGGTACGGACACTTCTACGTCGAGCACAACTGGGGTCACCACAAACGCGTAGCAACACCGGCGGACCCGGCCAGTTCGAGACTCGGCGAGAGTTTCTACCGGTTCTGGCCGCGCACCGTGTTCGGCTCACTGCGCTCGGCCTGGCAGATCGAACGGCGGCGGCTGGAGCGGAAGGGGCGTTCAGTGCTCTCGCCCGCGAACCGGGTGCTTCAAGCGTGGA
>JBOFJB010000512.1:0-2970 GCA_051650465.1 Dermatophilaceae bacterium
CCGTGCCGGTGACCGCCGGGACGCCCGGGGTGGAGTGGATCTTCGACCTCGTGTTCGTGCTGGTGGTGGTCTTCACGCTGCTGCAGGCGCCGACCCTGCCGTGGGTGGCGCGGCGGCTCGGCCTGGACGCCGCGCACCATCAGGTCGACCTCACCGTCGAGGCGACCCCCGTGGAGGAGATGGGGGCCGAACTCCTCGAGATCGACATCGGCCCGGGGTCGCGGATCGGCGGGGTCCGGGTCTTCGAGTTGCGGCTCCCGGCCGGTGCGGCGGTCTCGCTCGTCGTGCGCGACGGCCGGTCGTTCGTCCCGCGCGAGTCCGACGTGCTACGGCACGGCGACCAACTGCTCGTGGTGACTCCGGCGACGGCCCGAGCCGAGGTCGAGCGGCGGCTGTTCCTGGTCAGCCGCGGCGGCCGGCTCGCCGGCTGGTCCACCGGCTGACTGGTGCACGCCCGCCGGCGAGGTTCCGGCGTCATCCCTGCCGAGGTTGACCAGAACCGGGACCAGGGTCGCTCGCTTATCCTGGATGCCGACCGCGTCGCCCCTGGTCCTCGACTCACCCGGACACCCGGCTCGACGACGCTCTCACGTTCCGAGGAGAACCCGTGCCCACCTATGCCTACGCATGTACCGCGTGCGATCACCGCTTCGAGGCAGTGCAGTCGTTCACCGACGACTCGCTCGCCAGTTGCCCGGAGTGCGCCGGCCGGCTACGCAAAGTGTTCAACGCGGTCGGCATCGTCTTCAAGGGCGGCGGCTTCTACCGCACCGACTCCCGGGACAGCGGCGCGCGGACGACGTCCGCCGGGGCCGAGTCGTCGGGGTCGTCATCATCGGAGCCCGGCTCAGGGTCGGCCGCACCGAAGGACTCCTCGTCCGGGTCGGGCTCGTCGGGGTCGGGCTCGTCGGGGTCCGGTTCGTCGGGGTCCGGTTCGTCCACAGGCGCGTCCACGGCGAAGGCGCCATCCACAACGTCGGCCTAACGGCCGGCCGGTCGTTGCCCTCCCCGCCGCGGCGCCCCTAGCGTCGCCGGGGTGACCCTCTCCATCAGGTTCCTCGGCCTCACCGGTACCGGCCGGCGCTCGCGGTGGCGTCGCCGGGTCGTTCGTCGCCTCGTCGCCGCAGCGCTCGCCGCGACCGCGGTGATCGTGGCAGTCGGGCAGGTGACCCCGGCTCCCCCAGCCACCACGACCGTGGTCGCCGCAGCTCGAGCCGTGCCCGCTGGTGCCGCACTCGCTGCCGACGACCTCCGCCTGGTGGCCGTGTCCACTGAGACCGCCCAGCCCGGCTCGCTCACCGACCCGGCCGCGGCCACCGGGCGCAGAGTAGGCGCGGCGCTCGTCCCCGGTGAGACGCTCACCCGCAGCCGCCTCGTGCCACGCTCGGCGGCCGAGGGCCTGGCCCCGGACGAGGTTGCCGTGCACGTGGTGGTGGCCGACCCGGCGATCCTCGGACTGCTGGGTCCGGGGCAGCGGGTCACCGTCGTCGCCGGCAGCGGCGGCCAGCCACTCGTCCGCGGTGCCACGGTCCTGGCCATCGACCCGGCCGTGCCCACCGACCTTGTCGACGGCTTCTCGGAATCGCCACCTCGCGGTGTGGTGCTCGCCCTACCCTCGGCCGGCGCGGAGCGACTCCTCGCAGGTCACGGCGGTCTCGACGGGCCGCCGGTGGTTAACGTGGTGGCTACCGGCCCGGGATGACGCCGCCCCGACTCGAGCGCGGCGTTGACAGCAATGCCGCCCTGTGGGAGCGTCATGCCGCTTTCTCTCCCCAATCGCGGTCGTCCGGCGGCCGCTCCCCTACTGGAGGACACATGAAGGGCTTCAAAGACTTCGTCATGCGCGGCAATCTCGTCGAGCTTGCCGTCGCCTTCGTTATCGGTGCCGCGTTCGCGACCGTGGTCACCGCGTTCACCACGATGTTCATGGACATCCTGGGCAAACTCGGCGGAACGCCGGACTTCTCCGCGTACAAGCCCGGAGGGGTGTCGGTCGGCGCCTTCCTCACCGCACTCGTCGCTTTCCTCATCGTCGCCTTCGTCATCTACTTCTTCGTCGTCAAGCCCTACGAGGCCGCGAAGGCACGCTTCTCGCCCGCCGAGGCCGCCACGGTGGACCCGAACATCCAGTTGCTCACCGAGATCAGGGACACGCTGCGCGCGCGCCCCTGACCCGGCTCCACCCCAGTCCAAGGGCGGCGACCATCTCGGTCGCCGCCCTTCGGCACGTCTGCTCCGCCGCGGACCCACCTACCTACGGCCGACAGGTCGAGGCCCGCTGACCGTCACAGAGCGCACCACGCGCAGGCGCACCTGCCGTATCGCTGTCCGGGTCGTCACGGTGTCGACAGCGGATGACGTCCGCTGCGCGCGGCGAGATGAGACCGCCGCCGGGTCGGCGCACCCCCTACTCCCAGTGCGGCGGGCGCTGCTCGCGAAGCCACCGGTCACGGTGCCCGTCGCCCGAAGCCGGCAACTCGTGGTGCACCGCCGCCCCTGCTGCCTCGGGAGTTTCGTCGGCATTCGGGTTGGTTCCCGGCCGCGCTGCCCGTCGCGGCGCACGAAGCGTTCGGCCGCCCCCGTCACGGTTGCCGGCGTCATCCGCCGGCGGAGCATCGCGATCTGTCGGACCGTCGGTATCCGCGAGTAGACGGTCGGCACCGCCACTCGAGCGGCCGACATCATCGATCTGATGGTCGGTGCCGACGCCCGGGTCAGGCATCGGGCGATCCGGCGACGCCCAGCACGTCGAGCACGCGGGCCACCTCGCGTGCCGGGTCCCGGTACAGGTCCGTGGACCACACTCGCAGGTGCCGCCAGCCGAGCCGGCTCAGATGCTCGGCTCTCAGCCGGTCGCGGTCACGCGTCGACGGCGCCGAGGCATAGCGGGGCCCATCGGACTCGACCGCCAACAGCAGCCGGCCTGGCTCGTTCGGCGCCTCCACCGCGATATCGATGACCTGGGCCGAC
>JBOFJB010000513.1:0-2063 GCA_051650465.1 Dermatophilaceae bacterium
CCCATGATCACCACGAACCTCAGCAACCATCCGCACCGCCCGCTCCCGCAACTCCGGCGGGTACCTCCTCGACTTCGCCTCTGACATGACTCCAACCTTCCCAAGGAACGGAGTCTCCGGACATGCCGGGGCGGTTCAGGCGGTGCAGCGGGTGGGTTCGATGAGCGGGATTGTGAGGGTTCGGCGGATTTCGTTGCAGGTCAACGCGATCAGTCCACTGCCGACGTTTGCCGCTTGCTTTAGCCTGTGACTTCGCGGCGGAACTCGTCGTAGGTGCCGGAGAGGTAGCGCAGCAGCGACACCTGGAAGTCGGGGTTGGCGAAGAACAGGTCGAACAGCACCCCGTTCTTCTCGTGCCGGCCGAGGATGAGGTCCTTGACCCGCTGCTCGAGCACCAGCTCATATTGGCTGCGGTCGTTGTGCTGCGCAACCGCCTCCATCTCGGAGTCCTCCATCACGACGGTCCATTGCTGGTCGACCCACACCTTGTCGGCGTCGCCGAGGTCGGCACCGTACTGATCGTTCATCGCGGCGATGAGCGCGGAGAGCTTGTCGAGTACCGGCTCGGCGAGCGCCCCCTTGCCTTCGCCGGGCAGCGCACTGCCGGGTTGGTCGGAGCCGGCCAGGGCGATCGCCTCGTCGGAGGTGACCGCGATCCGCAGATGGGTGAGCTGGACCGACTTGCTGAGCTGCGGCATCGGGTCGTTGTCCCGGCCGGGGAGTTCGAGCAGCAGCAGCCGACCGTAGAGGAACAACCGTTCCAGATCGGTGTCGGTGAACGGCATCACCTGGGCGACAAAGGAATAGGCGCGGCAGAAGCTCTGCAGCGTGGTGCGAAACGACTCCTGCGCATCCTCGTCGAGCGACACGAACCGGCCAGCCGCCGGAGTGAGGTTGGCGTACAGCACTGACTGTTGCGCGGCATCCCCGGCAAGGAGCGCTGCGACGGCGGCCTCCATCTCGGGCATGGACAGCACCCCGGCCGCCATCAGGTCGTGTTCCATCGTGTAGAGCACGTTGGGTTCGGTTGGGGTGGCGAACGACTCCTCGTAGAACGGCTCGAACGCCCCCCGGATCTCCTCGGTGGTGTTGGCGAAATCGAGGATGAACGTGTCCTCCTTGCCGGGGTGGGTGCGGTTGAGCCGCGAGAGGGTCTGCACCGCGGCAACCCCGGCCAGCTTCTTGTCGACGTACATGGTGTGCAGCAGCGGCTCGTCGAACCCGGTCTGGTACTTCTCGGCGACGACCAGCACCTGGTACTCCTCGCCGCGGAACCGCGTCGGGAGCTGCGCCTCGGAGAAGCCGTTGATGCCGACCTCGGTCCACGGCGGGGCCTCCGGCGCATCCGGGTCGTTCAGTGATCCGGAGAATGCGACCAGGGTGCGCAACGGCTGCTCACCGGCGGCGTAGCCCTTGCGGGAGATGTATGTGTCGAGGGCCTGCTTCATCCGCACGGCATGGAGCCGGGAGCGGGTCACGACCATCGCCTTGGCCCGGCCGTCCATCTTGCCGGCGGTCTTGGTCCGGAAGTGCTCGACGATCACCTCGGCCTTGGCTTCGAGTTGGTACGGGTGCAGTGCGGCGAACCGGGCCAGCGCCGCCCGGCCCTTGCTGGTCTCCAGGTCGGGGTCGTTGCGGGGGTGGGCGTTTGCGAGCTTGTAGTACACGCCGTACGTCGTGTAGCTGGCGAGCACGTCGAGGATGAAGCCCTCGGCGATGGCCTGACGCATCGAGTACGTGTGGAAGGGCCGCCGGTGCCCGTCGGCGCTCAACTGCCCGAACGTGTCGAGGGTCTTCGGCTTCGGGGTCGCGGTGAACGCGAAGAACGACAGGTTCTGCTTCTTGCCGCGATGGCGGGCGCTGGCCAGCAGCAGCGCGTCGGCTAGGTCGGCGTCATCCGCTGCGGCGGCTGCGGCGTCGGCGCCGTCGGCTGCGGCGAGTGCGTCTTCGGCGAGGGCTTGCTCGCCGGTGAGCACCTGCTTCAGTTTCGTGACCGAGTCGCCGCTGGTGGAGGAGTGGGCCTCGTCGACGATGATTGCGAACCGGCGCCCGACGACGCCCCT
>JBOFJB010000514.1:0-5334 GCA_051650465.1 Dermatophilaceae bacterium
CGACCCGTACGTGAAGAAGTTCGCCGGGGTCGAGCGCGGCGGGGTCGAGCACCAGGCTGCTGTCGGCTCGTCGCACGATGGCGTACCCGCGGTCGAGGGTTGACTGTGGTGACAGCGTGCGCAGTTGAGCACGAAGGTAGGTCGCCTGGTCGCGGGCCCGGTGCAGGCCAGCGTCGACCCGGTGCCGTGAGCGGTCTCGAAGCGCGGCGACGAGCACCCGCTGCGCCCGGACCACGGCGCCCCGGTCGGCGAGCACGGGTCGGCTGCGCAGTGCGGCCAACCGTCGCCGTTCGTGGTGCAGCTGCGCCGCCAGCGCTCGACCGGCTCGGTCACGGCAGGACGCGACCGTCATCCGCTCGGCGCGGGCGTCGGGCACGACCGCCTTGCCGGCGTCGGTTGGCGTGGAGGCCCGATGGTCGGCGACGAGGTCGAGCAGTGGGGTGTCGACGTCGTGGCCGATGGCGCTCACCACAGGGCTGCGGGCCACCGCGACGGCCCGCAGCAGGGTCTCGCTGCTGAACGGCAGCAGGTCCTCGACGCTGCCTCCGCCGCGTGCGATGACGATGACGTCGATCTCGGCGGTCGCGTCGAGCTCGGCCACGGCGGCGCTGACCTCGGCGACCGCGGTGGCGCCTTGGACGGCAACCTGCCGGATCTCGAACAGCGCTCCGGGCCAGCGGCGCCACGCGTTCTCGACAACGTCTCGCTCCGCGGCGCTGGCCCGGCCACAGATCAGCCCGATCCGCCGTGGGAGAAACGGCAGTGGGCGTTTGCGGTCGCGGTCGAACAGCCCCTCCTCGGCCAAGGTGCGCCGCAACTGCTCGATCCGGGCGAGGAGTTCACCGACGCCGACCGGCCGGATCTGCCGTGCGTCGAGCATGAGGCTGCCGCGCTGGGTCCAGAACGCAGGCTTCGCCTGGAGGACCACCCGGGCGCCCTGGGTGAGTGGGGCGGCCATCGCGTCGAGCGCATTGACCTGGACGCTGCACGACAGACTCATGTCGACATCCGGGTCGCGCAGCGTCAGGTAAGCGGTGCGCGCGCCGGGCCGCCGGGTGATCTGCACGACCTGGCCTTCGACCCAGAGCACGGACATCTTCTCGACGTACTCGCCGATCCGCATCGACAGCAGCCGCACCGGCCAAGGCTGCTCGGCGCTCGTGTCGGCGGCCTTCTCAGGCAGCGTGCTGCGCGGCAGGGGTGCAGCCGGGCTCATGGGCGGCATCGTAGGCGCCGGCCCTGACTCCCGGGCCCGAAGTCGCGAGACCGCCGCACTTAGGATGACGTCATGGCCGACTCGCCGAAACGTGTGTTCCTCGCGGCCCCCCGCGGCTACTGCGCGGGCGTGGATCGGGCCGTCGTCACCGTGGAGAAGGCGCTCGAGCTCTATGGGGCGCCCGTCTACGTGCGTAAGCAGATCGTGCACAACCGGCACGTCGTCACCACGCTCGAGGGGCGCGGAGCGGTGTTCGTCGAAGAGACCGACGAGGTTCCCGAGGGCGCGACCGTGGTGTTCTCGGCGCACGGTGTGGCGCCGGTGGTCCACGACGAAGCCCGCGCGCTGAACCTGCGTGCCATCGACGCCACCTGCCCCCTGGTCACCAAGGTGCACCGCGAGGCGGTGCGGTTCGCCGGCGCCGACTACGACATCCTGCTCATCGGCCACGAGGGGCACGAAGAGGTCGTCGGCACCGCCGGTGAGGCGCCTGAGCACATCCAACTCGTCGACGGGCCGGATGCCGTCGACGGTGTCACCGTGCGTGATCCGGAGAAGGTGGTGTGGCTCTCGCAGACCACGCTGTCGGTCGACGAGACGATGGAGACGGTGCGCCTGCTGCGTGAGCGGTTCCCGGCGCTGCAGGACCCGCCTAGTGACGACATCTGTTACGCCACCCAGAACCGTCAGCTCGCGGTGCGGCAGATGGCCGCCGAGTGTGACCTCATCCTCGTCGTCGGGTCGACCAACTCGTCCAACTCGGTGCGCCTCGTCGAGGTGGCGCTCGAGAACGGGGCCCGCGCCGGGCATCTCGTCGACTACGCCGAGGAGGTCGACCTGGCCTGGCTTGACGGCGTGTCGACGGTGGGGGTCACATCGGGCGCCTCAGTGCCGGAGATCCTCGTCCGCGACGTGCTCGACCTGCTCGCCACACATGGGTTCGACGACGTCCGGCCGGTGGTCGCGGCCGAGGAGTCGATCGTTTTCGCGCTGCCGAGCGACATCCGGCGTGATCTCAAGGCTGCCGGGATGTCTGACCAGATGCACCACGACGCCAGTTTTACGTCGGCCGGTTCGCTCAACTGAGTTCGGGAGTCCGTGATGGAGGACCGGGTCCGGCTCATAGCGGCGCCGGGGTCGGTGCAGGACCCGAGCGCTGAACCGGATGCCGCTGCGCTCGCTCTCGCGGGCCGCCTCCTCCACGAGTTCAACACCGCGTACGACGACCCCTCACCCGGTGCCGATGCGCTGGCGACCCGACTGGGTGAGTTGGTCGCGCGGGGTGACACCGACGTGCTGCTCGGCGCAGAGTCGGGCGTCGCCGTCATCCGGTACCGGCCCGCGCTGTGGTCGCTCGTTGACGAGGCGTACCTCGCCGAACTCTGGGTCGACCCGTCGGCTCGGGGGACCGGCCTCGGGCGGGCGTTGCTTCGGGGATGCCTGACGCGGGCGCGGGAGCGTGGGTGCGACTTCTTCGACCTCGCCACCACCGAGGATGACGTTGCGGCCCGGGCGCTGTACGAGAGCGAGGGGCTGCACGCCACCGAGGGGGTGGGCGGCCCGGTTGCTTATCACTACGAGATCGATCTCTGACGCCCGCCACCGCAGCCGCCCCCACCGAGGTCAGCCGTCGGGGCGCCAGCGCGGGTCGCGGCCGGTGCGCGCGAGCACCGTGTCGAGCCGGGTGGCGTCGTCGGGAACCGGTGCGTGCGGCCCGAACGGCCCCTCGCCGGGACGAGGCTCCTGGCCGAAGAGCGCGAAGAACAGCTCGACCAGGCCCAGCTGGTCGTCGTCCACCTCGAGCCGCTGGCCGGTCGCCGCGGCGAGGCCCCATGCGTGCACGGTCAGCTCCTCGACCGCCACGACAGCGTTGTCGGCGGCGGCCATTTCGATGCCACCCGCCGACACTCGCCCCTGCCAGGCCGACTCCGCGCGCCAGGCGCGAGCGAGGTCGTCGAGCTGGGCCGGGATCGCCACCTGCCAGTCGTCGACGAGCCGGGCCGGGGGCCGCGTCGGCTCCTTGCGCGCGTTCTGCGTGAAGACCACCGGGAGGTGACGTCACCGGTCAGTCGACCAGGCGCACATCGACGGAAGAGGAGCCGGACGCTCCTGCCGCCAGTTTCGCGTCGCAAGTCCAGTGGCCGGTCGACCGCCTCGGCGAGGGCGACGTACGTGGCGTCATCGGCACTGAGAGCGTCCTTCAGCGCCCACACCCGAGCAGTCAGCAAGGCGGAACCCCACGTGCGCACCGGGAGTGCGAGGAGGTCGCCGACGGCAAGATCGGCCTCATGGTCGACCAGGTCGCCGCGGCGGTGCAGCGCCCTCAGAGCATGAAGGCACTCGGTGACGAAGTGGCCCGGCACGTGCAGTTGGGTCGGGCCCGGCACCAGGACGTCGGCGACCTGATCGCCGCGTGTGGTCCGGCGTAGGAACTCGACGCAGGCGGAAGCGTCGAGGACGACGTCCTCAGCCATCGGCGCGGCGGCGGACGAGGTCGTCCTCACGCAGCGCACGCTGCTCCCGGATGACGTCGGCGACCGGAGGCAGGTCGCGTACCGGCCCACGAGCCCGAATCCGGTTGACCACCTCGTCGGGCGTGGGCTGGCCGGCGATCCGGCTGACCTCGTCGAGCAGGTAGTCGCTCAGCGACTGGCCGCGGCTTGCCGCCTGGGCCCTCAGCCGGCGCGACACATCGTCGGGGACGTTACGAATCTGGATCGCCGTCATGGAACCAGCATGGTATTCATGCGTATCGCATGTGGATTCACCCCGTGCGGGTCGCACCCGGACTCCTGCACTCTGGCGGCTCGATATCGAGAAGCAATTCGGGGCGGGCATCCTCGGCGGTGGCGGCATCGATGAGTTCCTGTGTGGTCAGCGGTCGCGGACCGACCCGCACCGGCTCGACCTCCGGCAGGTCGCCGGAAACGAGGTCGAGATCACGCATCCGCCGCGCAGTGACCAATACCCGCGACTCCAGCGACCCCACCATCGCGTTGTAGGCCTCGACGCTTGACTGGAGTGACCGCCCGACTTTGGCAGTGTGGGCGCCAAGCGTCGACAGCCGGCGGTACAACTCGTGCCCTAGGGCCAGCAGTTCGGTGGCGGACCGCGACAGTGAGTCCTGCTGCCAGGTGAACGCCACCGTGCGGAGCAGGGCGAACAACGACCCCGGGCCGACGAGCACGACCTTGCGGGCCAGCGATTCCTCGTGGAGCCCTGGGCAGGCGGCCAAAGCGGCTCCGAGCATGGCGTCGCTAGGGATGAAGCAGACCACCATCTCCGGGGTCTCGCGAAACGCCGACCAGTACTCGCGCCTGGAAAGCGCTGCGACGTGCCTCGCCAAACTGGCGGCGTGGTCGGCGAGGAGTGCCGCGCGCTCGTCATCCGGGAGTTGCTCTGCCTGTGCATCGAGGAAGGCCGTCATCGGTGCCTTGGCGTCAACGACCAGGATCTTCTCACCGGGTAGCCGCACGACGACATCCGGCCGCACACCCGCACCGTGGGCGGCCACCGCCGACACCTGCTCGTCGAAGTCGCACCGGGCGAGTAGCCCCGACACCTCGAGCACCCGCCGCAACTGCACCTCGCCCCACGCGCCGCGCACGGTCGACGACCGTAGCGACCCCGCCAGCGATGCCGTGGCACGTCCGAGCGCCGACGTCTCGCCCTCGACCCGGCCGAGGAGCACACGCAGTGAGCCGAACTGCTCGACGCGGTCGCGCTCGAGCACGCCGACGTGCTGCTCGACCCGGCCGAGGGCGTCGGTCAGCGGCGCGAGCAACGCGGCGGTCTCCATGTCTTCGGCGAGGGAGGTCTCGAGGTCGACCACCCGCTCGCGCAGCAGGTCGCGCTCGGTCGCGACGCCGGCGACCTCGGCTCGGTGCACGAGCCGGGCCACCAACCATGCGGCGACCGCCCCGGCCGCGAGGCCCACCACGCTCCAGATCACTGCCTCCATGGGTCGACCCTCGCAGAACCCACCGACACTGATGATGTTCTGAGCCCCGGGGTTGTGACTCAGCCACCGACTGTCGGCCTGCTGGCTTGACCCTCAATTGGACCGTCCGGCCCTGGGGCTTCCGCTCGCCGGTCGGGCGGACATGACCTCATAAGAG
>JBOFJB010000515.1:0-8401 GCA_051650465.1 Dermatophilaceae bacterium
CGAACGGGAGGTTGGCGTTCTCGAAGTAATCGATCGGCCCGAAGCCGTCAGCGAGGCGGCGGCTGTCGACCAGCACGACCGCGCCGACAGCGCCACGGACCAACTCGTCCCACATGAACCAGAAGCGGTTCTGCCCCGGAGTCCCGAAGAGATAAAGCACGAGGTCGGACTCGAGGGTGATACGGCCGAAGTCCATGGCCACCGTGGTCGTCGTCTTACCGGGCGTCAACTGGACATCGTCGGTTTCGGTGCTCATCGAGGTCATCGCCGCTTCAGTCGTCAACGGCTCGATCTCGGACACCGACCCGACCAGGGTGGTCTTACCAACGGCGAAACCCCCGGCGACAACGATCTTCGTCGACACCGCCGTCACCGCGCCGCCGGAGGATGACGCAGACCTACGGCTGGGCGGGCTAGAGGCGGTGGAGACCACGAAGAACTCTCTCGAGTAGGTCCGTCTCGCCGCCATCCACGCTCCCCGGGGCATGAACCGCTAGCGCACCGGCCATCGCCAGGTCACCGACCAACACCCGCGCCACGCCGAGCGGCAGGCTGAGGCGAGCGGAAATCTCCGCGAGCGACTGCATCTCGAACGTGCACGCCTGCATGATGGCGCGGGCCTCGCCCCCTCCGCCGGGCAAGGCCGGGGACGGAATGGACCCGGTGGCTGATACCAGCGCTTCGAGCGCAATGTCCATCTGCGCCCGTGTTCGGCCGCGAGTCAGGGCGTATGGACGGACCAACTGCCCCGATCCTGGGTCGCTCGGCGGGCTCTCGGGATATGAACCGCCATGCGCATCTGTCTGGTCGATCATCGGGAGGCCCCGTCTGGACTGGTGCGCGGCTGCGGTGTCAGCGCCACCCCGACCCGATCGGCCACCATGCCCATTTCAAACCCGACCTGGCCGATGTCGCAGGTCCGCGCAGCGAGTACTGCCAGGCACGACCCGCCGCTGATCGACATGACAACGAGGAACCCGTGCTCGAGATCGACGAGGATCTGGTTCACCGAGCCACCTTCGAGAGCTCGGGACGCGCCGACGGTCAAACTGGCTAGCCCGCAGGCGATCGCCGCCAATTGGTCCGCGCGGTCGCGCGGCAGCCGATCGGACATGGCGAGGAGCAGACCGTCGGCCGACACCCCGACGGCGTGAGCGACCCCTGGCACCCGATCCACGAAGTCGCTCATCAGCCAATCGAGGTTCATCCGGTCGTCCGTACGCGACATCAGTCCTCCTGCGACTGCGTCTGGTCCCGGCCGGTTGCGACCGGGACTCCTTCGGGTGGGTCCGCCGACACGTGGGCACCGGACCGAGCAGGCACCACCCGGCCCCGGTCAGCACCAGCGGTGAAACTCCGCAACGTGGTCGCCACCGCTCGATGCGGCCGACCTCCGCGACCGGGCGGTGTGGCGCCTCGTGCGGCACGCGTCAGGGGTGACCGTGCCGCTGCCGGACTAGGCGAGGCGACCGCGCCGGGAACCAGGTTGGCCAACGGCACGCGCTTCGGCAGACCCGACAGTGTCGTCGGAATGGGAGCGCCGACTGGCACCGCGTCGCGTCCGAGGTCGTCGGGGGTCGCCGAGCCATCCTGGTCTGCGGCAGGCCGGCGCGGTTCGTCGGAGTCGTCGGCGCCCTGGGGCGCCGGGTCGGCCGAGGCTGCCGCAACGCGGTGCGCCTCGGCCCACCCGGCATCGGCAGCGGTTACCCACTCTCGCCGATCTGGAGGCGGCGCCTGGGCCGCGCGCTGACCGGGCACGAACCACTGAGACTGCACCTGGTCGAAGATCGGTGAGCCGAACGTTCCCGAGCCTGGGGCGCTGTCCGCAGTCTGCGGCGGCGCGACATCGGAGATGTCCACTGGGCGGTCGGCGGCCATGACCGGGACGGCGCTGGGGGTGCGGGTCGGGGTGTCGACCACGGGACCCGCTGGTTCGTCACGAACAGGCGTGGGAACGGCAGGTTCCTGAGGAACAGGCTCGGGAACAGCGGGTTCGTGACGAACCGGCTCCGGCCGGGCCGGCGGGGTGAGCACGGGTCTCGTCGTGGACGACGGCGCGGGACGATCGACGACGGCCGGCTCGGCTGGCTCAAGGGACGGAAAAGCCGAGGGCTCAGGGGGTCGCCCCCCAGAGGTGTGCCACGCCACGATGGAGGCCGGGAGTTCGACGATGGCAACGATGCCACCGGAACGACTGCGGCGTAGCGACACGTCGATGCGATGGATCGCCGCCAGCCGGGCGACGACGTACAGACCCATCTGCCGGGCCACCGCAACATCCAACTCGGGCGGCTTCCGCAGCCGGTCGTTGATCTGCTCGACCTGGTCGGCGCTCAACCCAAGACCGCTGTCCTCGATCTCGACAACGAGACGGTCGCCCACCCGTTGGGCCTCAGCGATCACCGTGGTTCGTGGACTGGAGAAGGAAGTCGCGTTCTCCAGCAACTCCGCGAGCAGATGGATGACGTCCTTGACCGCCGTCGGACTGACACGACCTGACGCCACCTCGTCCGCCGCCGTGACCTCGATCCGTTGGTACTGCTCGATCTCGCCGAGCGCCGCCTGAAGCACCTGGCGGACCGGCTCCGGACGTGTCCACGGCGTGTCCGACCCGGTGTGCTCCCTGGTGAGGACCATGAGGCTTTCGTTGGTCCGGCGCATCCGGGTGACTGCGTGGTCCAGGTCGAAGATCTCCCCCAGCCGGTCAGCGTCGGCCTCCTCCTTCTCCATCGCATCAATGCGACTCATTGCTTGCTCGACCTGGGTTTGGCTGCGGCGGGCCAAGGTGTTCACGAGCACGGCGGTCTCCCGGCGTCGGGTCGCCTGCTCGCTGGCAACTCGCACCGCCTCGTCCTGGATGGTCATGAACGCCACGGCCAACTGGCCGATCTCGTCGCGACCGGTACCCCGCAACGGCTGAACCCCGTCATCGGGCACCCGCTCGCCGGCCTGAGCCGCGCGGACGGCCGCGGGTAGCCGGTCGTAGGCGGCCTCCAGCGCAGCCGCACGCAACTGCTGGATCGGACGCACCATGGACCGCGCAATCACCACGCCGATGAGCAGGGCCGACAGGAAGACGACCAGCAACCACCCGGCGTTGAGCAACGCCGACCGGTAGGCGTCTCGACGCACCTGGGACGCGCGCTGCGAGACGGACTCCACCAGGTCCGCGTTCACGGCCCTGATGGCGGACAGCCGTGACCCGCTCGCCTCCAACCACTGCTGGAGGTCAGCCGTGATGGACCCCGTCCGAGTCGCGCGCAATGCCTGCTGCTCGACCCGGGTGACGTTGGCCGCTGCGTCCTGAGGGATCGCCCGGGCCGCTGCTTTCCGCTGCGAAATGGTCGCGGCCGCCGCGAAATCAGCGAACGCGTCCTGCTGGGCATTGAGCGAGCCGATCACGTCAACTCCCTCTGCAACGCCGACTTCCCCAGTACTCAGCGCGCCGGCCAACAATGCCTGCTCCTCCGCCGAGGCCTCCTGGAAGGCGCTGTAGGCCGAGGCGGCGGCGGTGGCGCGGCTCAACGCCAGGTCCTCGGCCCCCAGGGTCGCCCCCTGGCCGACAAGCAGGTCCCCGATCGCCGAGGAGTACTGGTCCGCGATGACGCTGGTGCTGAGTCGTCGGTTGATGACGTCGCTCCGGGTCGCGCTCAATCGCTGCACTTGACCCGAGACGAGACCGATGCGAGCGCGTATCGCGGGGGCGACGTCACCGGCTGCCGCCGCTTGGCCAGACCACGCCTCGAATCGGGCAGTGCTCACCTCGACCCGCGCAGCAAAGGCTTGCGCGACAGCCCGATCCGGGCTGTCATCGCCCAACACCACAGCCGCCGCGGTGCGCTCCTCCTGCAACGCCGAGACCAGCCCAGACGTCCGCGCGTTCAGTTGGGCCAGACGATCGGTATCCCCAGCCACCGAGGCCGACCGGAGCCCCACGGCCACCTGCACGCTGGACACCACGACGAGCGCGAGCAGCGGCACGAGCAGGATCACCGCCACCCGGATCCGGATCGGCGAATCGGCCAACCATTGACGTACCCGGCGGTAGCGCTGGGAAGCGTCCGGTACTCGGTAACGCCGTGAACCCGAAGCGACGTCCGTGGCCGCGCCGGGCTGGTCCATATCCGGCGTCTCCACCGTCACCTCCCCCAACGAATCGTCCGGGAGCCGGTAGCGCCGAGAACCCCCAGGGATGTCCGCAGCAGCGCCGGGCGGATCCGTATCGGTCGCCTCCACCATCGCCTCCCCCAGCGAGCCGTCCGGGAGCCGGTAACGCCGAGAACCCCCAGAGACGTCCGTGGCCGAGCGGGCCCGGTGCACACCTGGCCGCTCAGACATGGTGCAACTTTCGCACCACAGCGCGACGTAGACCGCGTGACCCGACGGCTGGGGTGGGTCGCCGGCCGCTCCTGACCGCGCCGACCGGATCGTCGTCACACATCGGCAGTCGAACGGGAGGAGCCGATGGACGCAACCGGTTGGGCACCGCCGGACCGGCGGTACGGAGATAACAGGCCTGCGGGCATGCGCCAGTGTATGGCCCCTGCGTACACACAACTCATGAGTTCGCCTCAACCCGACTGTCGAACGGCAATAGCGACGATTCTTACGTGAGTCCCACACTGCATGTCAAGACGGCCCCTCGGCTCGGGTGCTGCCGAAACGCAGCACCCGGCCCCGGTGTCACCACGATGCTGATAGCAGATCTCTGTGAATCCGCCGGAGCACCGCCAGGTGTCCCGGCCTCGACGGCCTGACCATCCGTGGCCGGCCGCCACGGTCTGGAAGGATCGGACGACATGAGCAGCCCGCGCGCCGGTCAGCCCGCAGAGTCGTCCGACCTCGTCGACATCGCCTCGCTGGTAACCGCCTACTACACCAGCCAGCCCGACCCGGACGATGTCGAGCAGCGGGTCGCGTTCGGCACGTCCGGGCACCGCGGGTCGAGCCTGCGCACGTCGTTCACCGAGACGCACATCCTGGCCACCACGCAGGCAATCTGCGACTACCGGCGGGAGCACGGGTTCGATGGGCCGTTGTTCCTCGGACGCGACACCCACGGCCTCTCCGAACCGGCGTGGGCCTCGGCGCTAGAGGTGCTCGCAGCCAACGACGTCACCGTGCTCGTCGACGCCGCCGGCCGGTACACCCCGACCCCGGCGGTGTCACACGCCATCCTCACCGCCAACCAGGGCAAGGTCACCACCGTCGACCGGATGCCGACCGGCGCCGGGCTCGCCGACGGCATCGTCGTCACCCCGTCGCACAACCCGCCCACCGACGGCGGCTTCAAGTACAACCCTCCGCACGGGGGGCCCGCCGACGGAGGTGCCACCAGGGACGTCGCCGCCGCAGCCAACGCCTACATCCGGGGCGGGCTCAAGGGCGTGCGGCGGATGCCGTTCGCGCGGGCGCGCGCGGCGGCATCCGGCTACGACTTTCTGGGCACCTACGTCGACGACCTGCCCTCGGTCCTCGACCTGGACGCCGTGCGGGAGGCCGGGGTGCGGATCGGCGCCGACCCGCTCGGCGGCGCGGCGGTCGACTACTGGGGGGCGATCGCCGAGCGGCACCGGCTCGACCTCACCGTGGTCAACCCGCTGGTCGACGCTACCTGGCGGTTCATGACACTGGACTGGGACGGGAAGATCCGGATGGACTGCTCGTCCCCGTCAGCGATGGCCTCGCTGGTCGAGCGCCGCTCCGAGTACGACATCGCCACCGGAAACGACGCGGATGCCGACCGGCACGGCATCGTCACCCCGGAAGCCGGGCTGATGAACCCGAATCACTATCTGGCGGTGGCGATTCACTATCTGTACGGCGGCGCGCGGCCGGGGTGGCGTCCCGATGGGTTCGTCGGCAAGACGCTGGTGTCGTCATCAATGATCGACCGGGTGGCAGCCGATCTGGGGCGCCGATTGGTCGAGGTGCCGGTGGGTTTCAAGTGGTTCGTCCCGGGGCTGCTCGACGGGTCCGGGCCGTTCGGCGGTGAAGAGTCGGCGGGGGCGTCGTTTCTCCGGCACGACGGGTCGGTGTGGACCACCGACAAGGACGGCATCCTGCTCGCGCTGCTGGCATCGGAGATCCTGGCCCGCACCGGTCGCTCGCCGTCGCAGCACTACCACGAACTCACCGCGCGGCACGGAGCGCCGGCCTACGCACGCGTCGACGCGGCGGCGACCCGCGAGGAGAAGGCGAGGCTGGGCGCGCTCGCACCGTCGGACGTCGCGGCCGAGACGCTGGCCGGGGAGCCGATCACCGCAACGCTGACCGAGGCGCCGGGTAACGGCGCACCGATCGGTGGGCTCAAGGTGGTGACCGAGTCGGCGTGGTTCGCCGCCCGGCCGAGTGGTACCGAGGAGGTGTACAAGATCTATGCCGAGTCTTTCCGCGGCCCGGGGCACCTCGCCCAGGTCCAGGCTGAGGCGCTGGATGTGGTCGCCGGCGCACTGGGTGGATAGGCGCGCCCGGCGGGAGGGTAGCGAGGTCGAGTGAGTTCCCGCGCCCGGCACCCGGCACCCGGCACCCGGCACCCGGCACCCGGCACCCGGCACCCGGCACCCGGCGGAGTCCAGCGCGCCTGGCGCTACTCGAACCGCAGCGTCGGGCCGTCGCCGGCCGTGAGCCCCAGATCCGCCAGTCGGGCCGCGACGACGTCCGCTGCCAGGTCGAGCGACTCGGCGATCTCGTCGACGGTCAACCCCAGGTCGACACCGTCACGAAGTTCGTCATCACCCTCAGCGGTCCACGACGGAGCCGGCGCGGACGACGCCGGGCCGGGAAGGGCCGGCGCCGACGGCTCCGTGGTGGATGCCGGGCGCCCCGGCACCACTGCGGACCCGGCCGCCGCCGCCGTCGCCTGCCCCGACCGCCGGCGTTCGCCTGCCAGCGCGGCGCGCGTCTCGCTGACCGAGGCCGAGACCGCACCACCCAGGGCACGCGCCGTCGGTTCGGCGACCGGCTGCGGCGGCGGAGCGGCCTTATCGAGGCGGGCTAGCGCGGCCAGCACCATCTCGCGGTCGGCGGTAGGCCAGAACGGCGGCAACGACTGCTGGAGGAAACCGGCATAGCGTGCGGTCATCATCCGCGGGTCGAGAAACGCGACGACGCCGCGGTCGTCCGAGCGCCGCACCAGCCGGCCGGCCCCCTGGGCGAGCCGCAGTGCCGCATGGGTCGCTGCTACCGCCATGAACCCGTTGCCTCCCTTCCGCTCAACCGCCTGCGAGCGGGCCGAGGAGAGCGGGTCGTCAGGCCGCGGGAAAGGGATCCGGTCGATGACGACCAGCTGGCAGGAGGACCCCGGCACGTCGACCCCCTGCCACAGCGAGAGTGTGCCGAACAGACACACCCGCGGATCCCGCGCGAACTGCCTTACCAGAGTGGCGATCTGGTCCTCGCCCTGGCAAAGGAACGCGATGTCGCCGGCCGATGTCGCGAACCGCTCGCGCATCATCTCGGTAGCCTCACGCGCTGCCCGCATCGACGAGAACAGGCCGAGAGCCCGACCACCGGCGGCCCGCACCAACGCCTCGAGTTCATCGAGCAGGTTCACCGACAGCCCGTCGCGACCGGGAGGCGGAAGGTGCTGCGCCACGTAGGCGACGGCCTGCTTCGAGTACACGAACGGACTGCCCACGTCGAGACCGCGCCACGGCGGCGCGCCCGCACCCCGCAGCCCGACGGTGCCAGCGACCGCATCGAACGAACCGCCGAGCTCGAGCGTGGCGGAGGTCAGGACGACGGTACGTTCGGCAAAGACGTTCTCCCGCAACAGCATCGCCACACTCATCGGCGCCACTCGGAGCATCGGGCCGCGGCGCGGGTCAGCAGCGACCCAGACGACATCGAGTTCGCGTTGCTCGAGTACTCGCGACGCCACCTCGAACACCTCGTCGACGGCGGCCCGGGCGACCTGACGGGCAGCATCGGCATCCTCACCGGCGCCTGGCTTCAACGCGGACTGCACCGACCGTGCGGTGTCGCGTACCCGGCCGAGTGCAAGGGACACCGCGTCGGGAAGGGTCGGCATCCGACCGTCGGGCGCCTCGGCAAGAACCGACTCGAGCAGGTCGGCCGCCTCGTCGAGGGTGGATGAGGTGTCGGCCAGCGAGGCCGACCGCCGCGCCGCAGCGCGGACCAGCCCAGGGGTGAGGTCGTCGGTGACGGTGGCCGTGACCCGGTCGACGAGTTCGTGTGCCTCGTCGACGACGAGGACGTCATGGTCGGGCAGCAACTGTCGGCCCTCGAACGCGTCGATCGCCATGAACGCATGGTTCGTCACGACGATGTCGACCTCGCGGGCCACCTCCCGAGAGCGCTCGACGAAACAGTCGCCGACGAGCGGGCACCGGGCCGCGCCCAAACACTCGTCGGAACTGACCGACACCTGCCGCCAGGC
>JBOFJB010000516.1:0-23026 GCA_051650465.1 Dermatophilaceae bacterium
CCGGCGGCCAGTCGCTGCTGCCCATCCTGCGGATGCGCCTCAACGCCCCCGAGAAGGTCGTCGACCTCGGCCGGATCGAGGCGCTGCGCGGCATCCGCGACGACGGCGACGCGATCGTCATCGGCGCGATGACGCCCTATAGCGACGTCGTGCGCGACCCGCTCGTGCGCGAGCACGCAGCGCTCCTCGCGCAGGCGGTCGAGACCGTCGCCGACCCGCAGATCCGGCACCGCGGCACCATCGGCGGCGCCCTCGTACACGCCGACCCGGCCGGCGACGTCGGCGCTCCCGCGCTGGCCCTCGATGCCGAGTTCCACGTGACCGGGCCGGGCGGGGAGCGGCGCGTGGCGTCATCCGAGTTCTTCCGCGACCTGTTCGAGACCGCGGTGGGCGACGGCGAACTGCTGACCGCGATCCGGGTGCCGAAGCACACCGGGTGGGCGTCGCACTACGAGAAGTTCGTGCGCGTCTCCCACCAGTGGTCGATCGTCGCGGTCGGTGTGACGCTCCGGGTCGAGGGCGGCGTGATCGCGCAGGCCAGGGTCGGGCTCACCAACATGGGCGCGACGCCGCTGCGGGCTACCGCCGTGGAGCAGGCGCTCGTGGGTGCGAGCGCCTCGGGCGTGGCCGACGCGTGTGCGGCCGCGGCCGAGGGCACCAACCCCCCGAGCGATCTCAACGGCGACGCCGACTACCGGCGCCACCTCGCCACGGTGCTCACCCGGCGGGCGGTCTCGACAGCCCTCGCCGGCTGACCCATGGAGCTGACCCACCGGTTCACCGTCCCTGCGCCGGTCGACCGTGCGTGGGCGACCTTCACCGATCTCGAGCTGGTCGGCGGCTGCTTCCCCGGGGCCACCGTGACGAGTGTCGACGAGTCCGGGTTCGCCGGCACAGTGAAGGTGAAACTCGGCCCGATCGCGTTGCAGTACAGCGGGACCGGCTCGTTCGTCGAGCGTGACGACGAGGCGCACCGGGCCGTCCTCGAGGCCAAGGGCAAGGACCGGCGCGGCAACGGCACGGCCGGCGCCACGGTGCGAATCGCGCTCGACCCCGAGGGCGACGGCACGGCGGTCGACGTCACCACCGACCTGGCGGTCACCGGCAAGCCGGCCCAGTTCGGCCGCGGGGTCATGCAGGACGTCTCCGACAAGCTGCTCCAGCAGTTCGTCGCCTGCATCGAGGGCACCTTCGCCGAGCCGGACCAGCGGGCGGATGACGCCGCCGCACCACCCGCGGACACCGCTCCGGCGCCCGCGACTCCGCCCTCGGCGACCTCGCCCCCGGCATCCGCGACCCCGTCTGCGGCAGCACGTGCGGCCCCGACATCCGCGGCACGGACGGCAGACGACGGCGCGCTCGACCTGGGGTCGACGGTGCTGCCGGTGCTTGCCCGCACTTACGGCGGCTACCTCGCCGCGGGCGTTGCCGGGCTGGTGATCGGCTGGCTGATCGGGCGGCGCGGCGGCTGACGCATCACGCGGTGCGCACGCCGCGGCGGTGGTGCGTCCGCTCTCGCGTGGAACCTGTTCGGTCCCGGCGCGACCTCACGGCGGGGGTCGTGGCCGCCCGGACGGCCAGGTCCTCGCCGGCGCGAGCGCGGAGTTCGCCCGAGACCCGGCGTGCATCGGCGTCGCGGTCGTCGGTGTAGCGGTCGGTGAACCGGCCGGCGCGGCCGCCGTGGTCGGCAGCCGAGCGGCGGTGGGTGCGCTCCATGAGCGCGACGGCGGGGGCGAGGACTGCTCCGGCAGCAGCGGCGGTGAGGGCCGTTTCGAGGATCTCGTTCACGATCATGGCACGATTCTTGCGGCCAACAAGAGGCTGCCACGAGTGGCAGTTGCGACATGCTGCATCAATAATCTGCCACACTGGTCGACATGGCCCTCCGCTCCGTCGCCGTCGTCCTCCAGGAGCCCGTCGCGGTGTTCGAGTACGGCGTGCTCGCCGAGGTCTTCGGCCAGGACCGCAGCGACGACGGCCTCGAGCCGTTCGACTTCCGCGTCTGCAGCGAGCGTCCGGGCGGGCTCGACTCACGGTTTGACACCCAGGTGGTCGCCGCGCACCGGCTCGACGCGGCGGCCGACGCCGACCTCGTCGCCGTCCCGGCCTCCGACGCGTCGTGGGCACCCTCGCCGAAGGTGCGGCGCGTCATCCGGGATGCCGTCGACCGCGGCGCCTGGGTGCTGTCGGTGTGCTCGGGGGCGTTCGCGCTCGGCGCGGCCGGAGTGCTCGACGGCCGGCGCTGCACGACGCACTGGAAGCACAGCGCCGAGCTGCAGGCGCTGCATCCGCAGGCTCTCGTCGATCCCGACGTGCTCTACGTGCGCGACGGCAACGTCGTCACGAGTGCCGGCACGGTCGCGGGCATCGACGCGTGCCTGCATCTCGTGCGGCTCGAGTTGGGCACCGCCGCGGCCACGACCATCGCCCGTCGGATGGTCGTCCCACCGCACCGGGACGGTGGCCAGCGGCAGTTCATCGAGCGACCGGTTCCCGTCACGGAGGCCGAGAGCCTCGGTCCGGTGCTCGACCAGGTGCTCGCGACCCTCGACGAGGAGCACACCGTCGCGAGCCTCGCGCGCCGCGCCGCGATGTCGCCACGGACCTTCGCCCGGCGGTTCGTCGCCGAGACCGGCACCACGCCGCACCAGTGGATCACCGACCAGCGGGTGCTGCGGGCCCGGGCGCTGCTCGAGGAGACCGACCTCGCCGTCGACGAGGTCGCCCGCGACGCCGGCTTCGGCTCGGCCGCGCTGCTGCGGCACCACTTCACCCGCTGCACCGGCCTGTCGCCCACCGCATTCCGATCCCGGCACCGAATGCCGGCGTGACCCGGGTCGTCCCGCCCCTCGGCGGGTCCCGGTCGGCGGTCGCGAACTTCGCGAGCGCGGCAGGTCGCTGACCAACTCCGCGAAACGACCGCCGGTGATGGAACTCGGCAGGGAGTGGCCGGCATCTCATGGGCCGTACGCCCGAGTTGAAACCCCCTGCAACGCCACCTCACCGACATCGCTGGCTCGGACCTTCGGTTGCCGGAGGTGGTTGACCGAAAGGAGAAGTCATGTCTGCTCACACAGTTCACCGCACGACATCACCAATGGGCCGGAGGGGGCGCTCGGCCGTGACCTTCAGCCTCGTCCTCGCAGTCCTGGTCGCACTCGGCCTGCTCAGCGCGGCCCCAGCGCAGGCGGCGGGCTCTGGTAACGGGGCCTGTGGCTGGAACATGGACAGCACCCTCAAGGACAGTGCCGTCAAAGACAGCGCCGCCTGGAACATGCAGGGCGCCAACCACGCCACGGAGAACAAATGGAACATCGGCGTGACGCAACTGATGGGCACGTGTCAAGTGCTCGCCCTACAGGAACCCGGTGCGCTGCCAGATAGTGTCACGGCGCTCAACACCATCAACCTGCCCCAGGGGGATGTCGAGGTGTCCGAGTGGAACAACACCAGCAGGAATCTCGGCTATCGGATCTACTGGATGAACACCGACCCGAATTCCAACCGGGTGCACCTGGCGATCGTGGTACCCGCCAGCCTCTCGGTCACCGGGGTCACCACGTTCACCAAACCCGGCTGGAACCGGCCGGTCATGGGTATTCTGATCGGAAACACGTGGTACTTCACGGTTCATGCCAACGCCTCCAGCCCAAACAATGCCCAGGGCATCCTGTCGGAAATCGACTATCAGGTCCACCAGTACGAGATTGAGCACGACACCCAGTTCACCTGGATCGCACTCGGTGACTTCAACACCTCGCCTAGTTCTTTCGCGCACACCGCCGCTAGCGGATGGGTGATGCCACCGAACGGCCCGACGCACAACGCGAACCTTCCCAACCCGCATAGCGTCTACGACTATGCGGCGACGACCATCACGCACAGCTCCATGTACCAGGGTCAGGTGCAACACGGCATTCACCTGTCGGACCACTACCCCGTCCACTACCCCGGACCGTTCTTCTCCACCTCCGCCGGCGGCGCCAGCACGTCCAACGGCACCGGAGGTGCCAGCACGTCCAACGGTGCTACCGACATCTGCGGCTACCACTATTGCGGCGACTTGTAGGCGTTGCCAAGAAGCGCACGCCGGCCTCGGGCCGAGGCGCCCGGGGTCGGCACGTGGTTCTCGCGCCGTCGAATCACGAGTCGGTGCAGGGGTCCGCGAGCGCGCCGAGCACGCCGGCCGGGGCGTCCCCCGCAGCGCGACAACAGCAAAATCACGACGGTTCAGGTCCACGAGGCTCCGGAGGGCCCTCGTTGGCACAGCCGGTGCAGGTCCGCTGCGGCGCCGCGGTCATCACCACGTGAGGCCCGTGGCAACGAGCGCCTCGCGGACCGCTGTGATGGCCGGATGCGGCGCGGGCCGGCCAGACGAGATCGAAGGTGGTGATCGGCGGATGGTCCGGCTCGTGCACCGCGAGCCCGGACGATGCCGGGCCATTCGTTGAACCGGCAGCGCATCCCGGGCGAGAGTGGGCTTCGCCCGGGATACGAGCGGTCGATGTCCTACTTCTCGATGCTGATCACCGGGCAGTTCACGATGACGCCGATGGCCGCCCAGTCGGCACCGTCCGGGCCGGTCACGACGCCGCGCTCGGCAAGCCGCTCGATGGACTCGAAGTCGTCCTGCCGGGTGTCGGCCTTGGCCGACTTGGCCGCATCGGTCCATACCGTCGCGTGCACGTCCCAGAGCGGGCTGTAGTCCTTGTCTCCGGCCAAGGTCTGGATGACGTTGAGCGGGTCACCGTCGCCCATCAGTGCCGAGTTCAGGCCCTGTCGCTGGGGGTTGTCCTTGCCGGTGCGGCCGTTGACGAACGGTGCGATTCCCGATCGCGCCGACGTGCGCTCGTTGCTCCCGAGGTCCGGTGCCGCGTTGAGCGCTGGAGCGTAGGTGACGCCCTCGAGCGCGGCCACATCCGGTGCCGAGGAGTCGAAGGACACGTAGTAGACCTCGTCTCCCTCGTAGAAGCCCTCGGTCTCCTGGAACACGGCACGACCGTTGCGGAGCGCGAGCAGCTTGTCGGCACGCCCGGTGGAGTTGGCCACCTGGGGTGCGTTGATCACCGTGCCGTCGGGCAACTCGACGAGCGGGCTGTACCCCGGTCGACCGACGGCGCCCGGCTCGGCTCGGTTCGGCGGGAAGCCGTTCGGGCCGGGTTCGACGACCCGGACGGGGGCGAAGTCGACGGTGGCGCTCACGACGAGGACGCCGCGGTCGTAGCGCGCCTTCTGTACGGCTCCGGTGCCCTTGGCGTTGGCGAGTTTCGGGGCGTGGTTGACGCCGCGGCGTCGGGCGTCGTCCCGGTCGCTCGACTCGGTGACCACGTAGTAGCCCCGAGAGTTCGCGGCATCGGCGACCCGGAAGGGCTGGGCCGGGAGGCTGGCCCGGTCGCGCGTGGTGTTTTCTCGTGCCGATTCGAGCAGCACTTCCCGTTGTTCGTCAGGGGTGGCGGTCGCCGGAGCGGCCGAGATCGAGACGGCGGCGGCGCCGGCGGCGACGAGGGCCAGCAGCGGTCGGATGCGGACGTGGGGCTGGGGCATTGTGAGTTCTCCTGGTACGAGGTGTCTGACGCCTTGAGTAAATCCCTGGCGGTTGGCGCGGGGAAGACGAATGTTCTTTCGTTCTCGTGACGTGAGAGCGAGGGTCTTTCGGTCCACTTACGGTGGGGCGCACTGGCTGGTCGGCAAGGCCGGTCGAGCGAGAAAGTTCGCGCCGCCGCCGTTGAGTTCGCCGGCGACGGTCTCACGACGGTTGCCTGGCTGAGGTCGGCAACGTTGGTTCGCCGTCACGAACGAGTTGGTCGGCTCAGCAGTCGTAGCAGCGATGGCGGCGCGTCGCGCCATGCAACCTCTTGTCCACCACCGGCACCCTCACGCCGGCCCGCTCGGAATGCAGGCTTGGTCGTTAGCAACACCGCGCGACCTGTGACGACACCTGACACGTCGCGCGTGCTACTCGCCTCGACCTGCCGTTGCTCACCGCCGACACCCGACCGGCACGGACACCACCTCTGCCCTGTCGTATCGAGTTGGTGTGAGGTGGCCCGCACGGGCACTCACCATGCGCGTGCCGCGGTGCGCAGCGCCTCGCGGACGGCGTCGACGGCTGGGTGTGCCGTGGCGTGGGCCGGCCACATGAGGTGGAAGGTGTTGATCGGCGGGTCCTCGGGTTCGTGCAGGACGACGAGTTCGCCGGCGGCGAGGCGGTCGGCGGCGAGGTAGCGGGGGAGGACGGTGTACCCGGCGTCCGCCGCGGCGGCTGCCGCGACGGCCCGCAGGTCGCAGACCAGCACGGCCGGCGGTCTACCCGGTGGTGGCTGGCCGAAAACGTGGCGCCAGTACCGGCGGATGACGGGCAGGCCCTCCGAGTAGGCCACGAGGGGGAGCGGCCCGAGCGCCGAGCGCGGGTCGGCCGCGACGGAACCCTGCTCGATCGCTGCGGCGAGCCGCGGCGCGGCGACCAGGACGAACTCCTCGTCGGCGATCGGCACCGACTCGACCTTCCGTCCGCGAGGTCGCACGGTCGAGACGGCGAGGTCGAGCGACCCGCGGCCGACGTCGCCGAGGAGGGCGTCGGCGTGGCCCGTGGTGACCCGCACCCGCAGGCCGCGTGCGAACAGGCCCGCGAGTGCGGGCAGGACTCGGAGGTCGGTGAGTTCTGGCGGACCGCCGAGCAGCACTGTGCGCGCGTACGGGTCGGTCGCAGGGTCGGGGTCGAGTGCGCCGAGCAGGGCGTCGAGGTGCGGCCCGATACGGGCGGCCAGTTCGTCGCCGGCGGCGGTCGCGGTGAGGCCGCGGGCGTGCCGGCCGAACAGCGCGGTGCCGCGGGCTTGTTCGAGCGCCCGGATCTGCGCGGTGACACCGGGCTGCGACAGCCCGAGCTCGTCGGCGGCGGCCGTCATCGACCCGGTGCGGTGGGCGACGAGAAAGGTACGCAGCAGCGTGAGGTCGGCATGCCGCGTCATCCGCTGTCCTCTCAGGTCGATCGTCCGGGCATCAGAATACTGATGGCTGGCAGCAGCAACGCTAGTGGTGCGTGATGGCCGAGACGAGTGATGGTGGCCCGGCACGCCCCGTCGCGGGGCTACCGACTTCGACCGACAGGAGCCTCACCATGACCGTCCCCACTCGACGCGCGCTCATCGTCCTCACCAGCCACGACCGGATTGGCGACACCGATCGGCCGACCGGGTTCTACGTCTCGGAGGCGGCCCACCCGTGGAAGGCACTGCGGGAGGCGGGCGTCGAGGTCGACCTCGTGTCCGTGCGCGGAGGCCTGCCGCCGATGGACGGTCTCGACCCTGACGACCCCGTGCAACAGGAGTTCCTCGCCGACCCCGGTGCAGCCGCGGCGCTCGCCGACACGCTCACTCCCGACGATGTCGCCCCCGACGGCTACGACGCCGTGGTGTACGCCGGGGGGCACGGCACGATGTGGGACTTCCGGGGCAACGAGGACCTCCAGCGCGTCACCCGCGAGGTCTACGAACGCGGCGGGGTGGTGGCGGCGGTGTGTCATGGCCCGGCCGGTCTCGTTGACGTCACGCTGAGCGACGGCACCCCGCTCGTCGCCGGCAAGGACGTCGCGGCGTTCACGAACGACGAGGAGGCGGCGGTCGGGCTGGCCGAGACGGTGCCGTTCCTGCTCGCCGACGCGCTCGTCGCCCAGGGAGCCCGCCACCACCCGGCGCCCGACTTCACCGCCCACGTCGTGGTCGACGGACGCCTCGTCACGGGCCAGAACCCGGCGAGCGCCCCTGGTGTCGCCACGGCCGTCGTCGGCCTCCTCGGGGCCCGGACACACGAAGGGATCGACCCCGTCCGCGATCCCGCGACGCCCGGGGCAACCCGCGAATCCGCCCTGGCCGACCCTGGCGCGGACCGGCGATGATCCGCTGAGTCAGGACGTCGTTGCCGACTCTGGGTGTGACGTCGTCCGGACTCCGCGGGATGCTCCTGATCCCGCGGCGGAGCGGCAGCGTCTGACGGGCCGGAGCACCTTCACAGGATCTCCACCTTTCGCCCCCGCGGGCTCCAGCGGTGCGCCAATACGCTCGGCACCATGACCGATGGAGGCACCCACAGGCAGGGGAGCCACGTGCTGGTCGTCGAGGACGAGCCGACGATCAACCAGGCTGTCACCGACCGGCTCCACGCCGAGGGCTTCGCGGTGCACCAGGCGTTCGACGGCCCGGCGGCGGTCGCGGCTTTTGAGCAGCACGCCCCCGACCTCGTCGTGCTCGACGTCATGCTGCCCGGGTTCGACGGGCTGGAGGCGTGCCGGCGGATCCAGGCCGTGCGCCCCGTGCCGGTGCTCATGCTGACCGCCCGCGACGACGAGACCGACGTGCTCGTCGGCCTCGGCGTCGGCGCCGACGACTACCTGACCAAGCCGTTCTCGCTGCGTGAGGTGGTCGCCCGGGTGCGCGCCTTGCTGCGCCGGGTGGAGCGGCCGCGCAGTTGGCCCAGGACGACGCGCGGATGACGGTCGCCGGCCTGGTCGTCGAGGCCAGCACCCGGCGGGTCACGGTCGACGGCGAGCCAGTGCACCTGACCCCACTCGAGTTCGACCTCCTCTGCGCGCTCGCCGCCGAGCCCGGCGTCGTCCGCACCCGAGACGCGCTGATGCGTGAGGTGTGGGGCTGGGCGGATGCCGCTCGCACCCGCACACTGGACAGCCATGTCAAGGCGTTGCGCGCCAAGCTCGGCACCGACCGGGTGCGCACGGTGCACGGGGTCGGTTACGCGCTCGAGATCGGGGCCGGGTCGTGAAGGCGGTCGGGTTGAGCACCGACCGCCCGCTCGACGCCGTCGCGTCGATCCGCGTCAAGCTCGGCCTGCTCGTCGCAGCCAGCGTGCTCGCGGCGCTGCTGGTCGCGGCGATCGGCGACTCCGCGGGTGTGCCGCTCTGGATGAGTGCGCCCGTGACCCTCGCGGCGGCGCTCGCGGTCACGCTCTGGCTCGCCCGGGGGATGACGTCGCCGTTGCGCGAGATGACCGCCGCCGCCGAGGCGATGGCAGCCGGTGACTACACGCGGCGGGTGCGCGTGACGTCATCCGACGAGGTGGGCGCGCTCGGCCGGGCCTTCAACGGGATGGCGGCCGACCTCGCCACCGCCGACCAGCAGCGGCGCGAGCTCGTCGCCACCGTCTCGCACGAGCTGCGCACCCCGCTCACCGCCCAGCGGGCACTGCTGGAGAACCTCGTTGACGGCGTGGTGCGGCCGGATGACGACGTGCTGCGGGCCGCGCTGCACCAGTCGGAGCGGCTCAGCGCGCTCGTCACGGACCTCCTCGAGTTGTCGCGGATCGACGCCGGGGTGGTGCCGCTCCGGCTCGGGGAGGTGGAGGTCTCGGCGCTGCTGCGCCGGGCCGCCGACGAGTCGGCGGTGGGTGGCGGCGAGGTGGCGGTGGTGCCCTCCGTGTCGCCCGCCGGCCTCACCGTGCAAGCCGACCCGGACCGGCTCGCCCAACTCGTGGCCAACCTCGTCGACAACGCGGTGCGGCACAGCCCGCCTGGGGGCACGGTGCGGCTCGACGCTCGCGCCCTCGACGACGACGACGGCTGGTCGCTCGAGGTGTGCGACGAGGGCCCGGGCATCCCGGCCGAGCGCGCCGAGCAGGTCTTCGACCGGTTCGGCGGCGGTGACGACGCTAGTGGCGGCACCGGCCTGGGGCTGGCCATCGCGAGTTGGGTGTGCACGCTGCACGGCGGCTCGATCGGTGTCGTGCCGACGCCCCCGGGCGCGAGCGGAGCCACCCTGCGCGCCATCCTCCCGCTGACCCCGCCCGCCCGTGCCTGGGCCGCGGCCCGCCACGACGCGCGCGACATCCACCACGACCGGTCTCACCCGACCCAGGAGGTTTCCCCCGTGGCTTCGACGTCGACCCCGCCCCCGGTGCCTGCACTCGCCGAGCCCGTCGCCTCCGCGACGCCGCCGGGTGTCACGCCACCCGGCGGGCTCGTGCCGCCTGGCCTGCCGACGTCATCCCCACCGCCCGTGCCGGCCGGCCCGCCGCGTGCCTCGATGAGTCCGTATGTGACGAACCCGTACCTGACGAGTCCTTACGGCGGCGGTCCTGGGCTGGTCGAGCGGATCTGGCCCGAGCCGGACCGTAGGCCGCGACCGGCGGTTGTGCTCGCCGCGCTCGCGGTCGGTGGGTTCGCGGCGCTCACCTGGGTGGATCGCTCGTTCGGGCTCGCGACGGCGCTCACCATGCTGGCCGCCGGGGGGCTGATGTGGGCGGTAGCGCGACACCGCTCCCATTCGTGGACCGTCTTGTGCGGGGTGCTGGCCGCGCTGCTCGTGACGGTGGTCGTCGTGCGGGACGCAGGTGGGGTCGTCACGCTAGCGGTGCTCGCCGGGGTGACCGTGGCCGCGGTCGGGCTCACCCGCGCGCACGGGCTGCTGGCGATGGTTGCGAGCGTGGCTGCGTGGCCGCTCTCGGCGCTGCGGGGCCTGCCGCTGCTCGGGCGCACGGTGACCGCCGCCGGGCGGATGTCGAACGTCTGGCCGGTCCTGCGCACGCTCGGTATTTCGGTCGTGGTGCTCACCGTGTTCGGCGGGCTGTTCGCCACGGGTGACGCCGTGTTCGGCTCGTGGGCCGAGGCCGTGGTGCCCGACCTCGGCTGGGACACCATCGTCGCGCGCACCTTCCTGTTCGTGCTTGTCGCGGGGGTGGCACTGACCGGTGCGTACCTCGCGATCAACCCGCCCGCCGTCGACATGGTGCGGATGCCGGACGGCGCCCGGTCGCGCCGGGTCTGGGAGTGGGCGGTGCCCGTGGGCGTCGTCGTCGCCCTCTTCGGCGCGTTCCTCGTCGCGCAGGCGACGGCGATGTGGGGTGGGCGCGACTACCTGCGCCGCGCCACCGGGCTCACCTATGCCGAGTACGTGCACCAGGGCTTCGGCCAACTGACCGCGGCGACGTTCCTCACCGTGCTGGTTGTGGCGGTCACGGTGCGGGTGGCGTCGGTGGCGACGCCGCGCGATCGGGCGGTGCTGCGCGGCATCCTCGGGGTGCTGTGCGTGTTCACCCTCGCGGTCGTCGCCTCCGCTCTGTACCGGATGTCGCTATACCAGGAGGCGTTCGGCTACACGGTGCTGCGCGTGTTCGTCGACGGGTTCGAGTTGTGGCTGGGCCTCGTCGTCGTATTGGTGCTGGCCGGCGTGGTGCGGCTGTCATGGCGTGGGGTGCCGCGGGTGGTGCTCGTCTCCGGCGCGGTGTTCACCCTCGGGTTCGCGGCGATGAACCCCGACGCGTGGGTCGCCGGCCGCAACATCGACCGCTTCGAGGCCGGGAAATCTCTTGACACGGAGTATCTCGCCGGGCTCAGCGCGGATGCCGCGCCGGTGATCGCCGAGCGGCTGCCCACCAAGGTCGCGGGCTGTGTGTTCGGCCAGTCCGAGTTGGGCTGGGGCGAGGAGGACGACCTGCTCGAGTGGAACCTCGGTCGGGCGCGGGGGGCGTCCGCGGCTGCGACGGTACCCCCGCCCCCGACCACAGCCGACCGGCCGCCGTCGACCAGGTGTCTCGAGGTCCTGAACACCCAGTACCTGCCGAACTAGCGGCCCGACGCCGCTGTTGCATGTCCTGGCCGTCTGGCCGTCTGGCCGTCTGGCCGTCTGGCCGTCTGGCCGTCTGGCCGTCTGGCCGTCTGGCCGCCTTTGCCGAGCCGAGCGACGATCATCGGTGATGGTCGATGGCATGCTCCTCGGTTATGGACGACCGCACGGTGCTGGTGCTCAACGGCCCTAACCTCAACCTGCTCGGTGAACGTGAGCCGGAGGTGTACGGGCACCAGACCCTCGCCGACGTCGAGGCGCTGTGCCGCCGCGCCGCACAGGCGGCCGGCCTCACTGTCGACTTCCGGCAGAGCAACTCGGAGGGCACGCTCGTCGACTGGGTCCAGGAGGGCCGCGCCGGCACGGCTGGGATCGTCCTCAACGCCGCCGGGTATACCCACACCTCGATCGCCCTGCGGGATGCGGTCGCCGCGTGCCGCGTCCCGACCGTCGAGGTCCACATCAGCGACATCGCCGCACGCGAACTGTTCAGACGGCACAGTTACCTCGCCGACGTCTGCGACCACCACGTCATCGGTCGCGGCGTCGCCGGCTACGCCGATGCGCTCGCCTGGCTCGCCAGCCGGCGAGCCGCTGTCGACCCGGGCTGAGCGAGGTCTCTCCGCGTCATCGTCGAGGAACGCCCTGCTCAAGTCCGACCTGTGCCAGCGAGGCTCGGTGCCTCAGGTCAGGGGCCACAGGGTAGACAACTGAGCGCCTACTGGCCTTCGGTGTCGTTGCAGATCGGTGTGTTCAGCAGATCCGGCATCCGCGTACTCAAGCGGCGCACGGCGCGGCCATCTCCGCGTCGTGGCGATGAGCAGCGAGCGCCGTAGACCGGTGACGTCGCTAGGGAAAACCTGACGACCTCGCTAAGGAATCACCTACCGGGTGGTGCCGCCGCCTTGGCGTCATGTAACAGGATGCACTGTCACCGTTCGTTCGCACGACTACTCGTCACGGAGATCCAGTCTTGATGTCTACCCGCCGTCGTGATCGCCACCACGCTCGCCACCGCACGTCCGGTTGGCGGGGCATCCTGGCGATGGCCAGCGCGCGCCCCTACCCCAGCGACCCCCGATCTGGGACGTCAGTCACGCGTCGACCGATGTACACCCAGGTGCTGTTCGGCGTCGTGATCGTCTCGCTGTCGTGGGCGGTCGGTGCTCGTGCTCTCAGCGACACCGCCTCCGTCAACGCCAGCATGTCCGGAGCGGCGGACGCACTGACGATCGAGAATTTCACCGTCGTCAACGCGGACACCGACGCCGACATCGCCACGGTCTCGGGCAACGGCACGGTCTCGTTGTCTGGTTCGCCACGGCTGAATGTTCGCGCCAACACTGGCGACGCCGGCAGTGTGGTGTTCACCCTTGGCTCGGAGACCACGACCGAAGACGTGGCACCGTTCGCGTTGAGGAGTAACGCCGGCGCGGACTACGTGTCCTCCTGGGCGCCGGCGCCCGGCACGTACACCGTTACGGCGACCGCGTTCTCAGGCGACGACGGGCAGGGCACTGCAGGCCCCACGGCAGTTCTCGAACTCACCGTGGTGGCCGGCGGTTCGGCGCCAACATCAGCGCCGAAACCAGAACCACAGCCGACCCCAGAGTCGGTGCCGACAACTGAGCCCAAGCCGACATCGACGCCCACGCCGACGCCGACAGGCGCCGAGCCTCCTCGCGGTGGTGGCAGTGTCACCGATGCTGCGGCACAGGGGTACTCGCGCGTCACCTGCCCGTCGCCGACGGCCACCGTCTCGACCGCGGAGGAACTCACCACGGCGCTCGACGCCGCTGGCCCGGGTACCGTCATCCGGCTCGAGGATGGCGAGTACGTGGGTAAGTTCTCTACGACCGCATCGGGGTCGGCGGCGAAGCCTGCCTGGCTGTGCGGGGGCCCGGGCGCGATGGTGACATTCGACCGTTCCGACACCGGCTTCGTCATGCACCTCGACGGCGCAAGTCACTGGCGGCTGGTCGGCTTCTCGGTGGCCGGCGGCCAAAAGGGTGTGATGGTCGACGGCAGCACGGGCTCGGTGATCCAGGGGCTTGCCGTCTCCGGCAGCGGCTACGAAGCCATTCACCTCCGCAAGAACAGCAGCGACAACCTGGTTGTCGGTAACACGGTGATGTCCGCGGGGCTGGTCAAGCCGGAGTACGGCGAAGGGATCTATGTCGGCAGTTCGGAAAGCAACTGGTGCGATCTCACCGACTGCGAGCCCGACCGGAGCGACCGCAACATCGTTGCTGAGAACACCGTCTCCGGGACGACGGCGGAGACCGTCGACATCAAGGAAGGGACGACCGGTGGCCTCCTCATCGGTAACACCCTCGACGGCTCCGACGTCACTGCTGTCGACTCCGCCGTCGACGTCAAGGGCAACGACTGGGTCGTCAAGAACAACAAGGTCACCCCAGCGCCGCTGCTCGACGGCATCCAGACGAACCTCCTCGAGAACGGCTGGGGTCGGGGAAATCTGTTCTCCGGCAACGTCATCACTGACGTCGAGGTCCGTAGGGAGGTCACCGGCAGGTTCGAACTGAGGTCAACGCCAACCGACCGCTTCGGCATTCGTCTGCGGTCGACTGGCAACACCGTGACGTGCGACAACCGTGTGTCACCCGGGCTGGACCTGGCCTCGGAGCAGTGCAGCCAGTAACTGCCTCGCTGATCTGACCCGTCGAAAGGCGGCCAGCCCAGCGGCTTCGCGACCAGCCCGCGCCCGACGCCCCGCGCCCCCCGCACCCTCCGGAAGCCCGCACCTCCGGAGGGTGCGGGGGGCGTCATGCCAGGCCGGGCGGGTCGGCGCCCCGCACCAGGTGTGGCACGTCGAGTGGCAGGCAGCGGGCACGTCAGCCAACGGCTGGGTACCGCCTGGTACCCCCGGCGCAGTGGTGTTCGCCGCCCACAACCCTCTGGTGTGCACCATTGGTCAGCCGATTCTCCGGGGCTAACGTCGGGGTCGTTTCACGCCCTGCCCGGTCTGACAACTGGAGACTCGCCCCGATATGTCCTCCCATCGCTTCCGCTCCCGCCATCGGTCGTCTGGCCGGCACAGCACGTCGTCGTCTGCACACCGCACCTCCACGCTCCTCGGGCAGCGGGCCGTCACGCGCACCCGCGCACTGTGCGCTCAGGCCCTGGTCGGCACGGTCATCGTCGGGTTGTCCTGGGCGGTCGGCGTCCGGGCTGCCGACAGTGCCGACGTCACCGATGTCGGGGATGTCGGCGCCGTCGCTGCAGCGCCGGCAGCCCCGAAGATCAGCAGTTTCACGATCGTCAACGGGGACACCGACACCGACGTCAGCACGGCCATCCGAAGCGTCACGGTGTCGCTGGCGGATACGCCACGGTTCGCCGTGCGGGCCAACGTCGGTACCGCCGGCAGTGTGGTGTTCACCCAGGGTTCGACCACCCGGACCGAGGACGTAGCGCCGTTCGTGCTCACCGGTGACCAGGCCGGTGACTACCTGCCCTGGGCGCCGAGGCCCGGCACGTACACCATCACCGCAACGCCCTACTCCGGAGATGGCGGGCGAGGTGCTGCGGGCGCCGCGGCTGTTCTTCGACTCTCCGTCGTGGCCGGCGCATCGGCCCCCAAACCTGACCCGGCACCGGCACCGGCACCGGCACCGGCACCGGCACCGGCACCGGCACCGGCACCGGCACCGGCACCGACAGTCAAGCCGACACCCACTCCGAACCAGGCGGGGTCAGACGAGTACGTCTACGACGTCATCACCGGCCACGACGGGCACGCCGACCCGGACGACAATGTGGCCGCACTGGCGGGGTTTATCGCCGTGAAGCGCGCCCAAGACGCCTCGGATAGTCGGGTTCGCCACATCGGGATGATCTTCGGCGACACCACCGAAGCCCAGCAAGAAGGGATGATCCCTGGAGGCTCCGGCACCGCCGATGCCCGGGCTGACCGGACCGCCACCGCGAACTACGAGTTCTACAAGCGCTACACCCGTCCGGCGCTCGAGTCCATGGGCTTCCGAACCTTCGTTGACATCATCCCCGAGGACCACGACTTCGATCCGTCATCGTTGTCGGACATGAGCAGTGGCGGTGCGTTCATCGCCGAGCGGGTGCGCGACGCGATCGGCACGAAGACGCGTGTCGTCTACAGCGCTGGCGGTGGCGAGAACACCGCGGCCGAGGCGATCGCCTGGCTGCGTAACCAGGGGTACGGCGACGCGACGATCGCGGAGCACTTCGTGGTGGTGCAGCACAGCGCCCCGTCGAACTGGGAGAAGTTCACCGAGGCCAAGGCCAAGGAAATCCTCGGCGACGACTTCACCATCAGCATCGAGAACCAGAACCCGTACTCCGGCGAGGGCAAGCCGCCGCGCACCGTCTCGGCCTCGCGTACCTCCACCCTGTTCGCGAAGAACTGGACCGTGGCGCTGGGAGACTCCCCGTCGGGCATCCCCAACCTCGCCTTCCGGCGCGACGCGTCCGACGCCGGCAGCCACCACTTCGCGAGCAACGTCGCGGCGATCGAGCGCTACTGGGACCGCCGCAGCGTGCCCGGCGAAGGCCAGGCGGTCGGCTACCGGGTGTACGACGCGGAGTTGATGGACGACCAGTTGAACTGACCCCTGACCGACTCCGTGGGCCCAGGCGAGTCGCGTGGGCCCACGGAGTCGGTGTATCGCAACCAGTCGTCATCCGGACCCGGCAGGATGACGCGCATGCAGATCGCGAACGCACCTGCCGTCGTCACCGGAGGCACATCTGGGCTGGGCCCGCTACCGCAGCGGCTTTCGCCGCGCGCGACGCACGGGTCCTCGCGGTTGATCTCCCGGCGGCCTGCGAGCGGGCGCCGGCTGTCAACGGCCTCGAGTACATCCCCGCCGACGCCACCTCGGAGGAGGCGGTTCGGGCGGCGGTGAGTCGGGCCGTCGCCGATCCCGAGCGCCCGCTACGCATCGTCGTCAACTGCGCCGGAATCGGCCCGAGCGCGCGCATTCTCGGGCGCGCCGGCATGCACGACCTCGCGCTCTACCGCGAGGGTCGTCGAGGTCAACCTCGTTGGCTCGTTCACCGTCATGGCGGTCGCCGCCGAGGCCATCGCTGCGACGGATCCCGACGACGAGGGCCAGCGTGGCGTCATTCTCAACACTGCGAGCATCGCGGCGTCCGACGGCCAGGTCGGCCAGGCGGCGTACGCCTCTGCGAAGGGCGGGATCGTCGGGCTTACCCTGCCCGCCGCGCGCTACGGCATCCGCGTGGTCACCATCGCCCCGGGCGTCGTCGAGACGCCGATGCTCGCCACCGTCTCCGGCGAGGTCCGCGCTGGCCTCGCGGCCGGCGTCCCGTTTCCGTCGCGGCTCGTCCGCCCGGAGGAGCACGCGCAACTCGCGGTGAGCATTGTCGAGCACGACTACCTCAACGGCGAGACGATCCGGATGGACGATGCTCTCCGGATGGCGCCCCGCTGACGCTCGCTGTCGTATCCGGCCGCCCGGATGACGTGCGGCGATTCGTCACTGATTGCTGTACCGAGCGCCCAGCCCGGCGCGGCGTCATCGAGGTCTCGTGAGCACCCCACCGACGGGCTCTGCGAGTGTGGGTCCCACGTGCTGGGTGGCCGTTTGGGGGCCTGCGCTGATTTAGCAGCCTGCTGGACGAGCGTGTAGTGTCTGTCGTCGCGTCAGCCGTAGTCACGGCCTCGGCGCCCGCCCCCTTAGCTCAGTCGGCAGAGCGTTTCCATGGTAAGGAAAAGGTCGTCGGTTCGATTCCGACAGGGGGCTCCGCCCCGGCCGTGGTTGACACGTTCCGGGGGCATGGCGGGATAGCTCAGCTGGTCAGAGCGCACGACTCATAATCGTGAGGTCGCGGGATCGAGCCCCGCTCCCGCTACCACCGGGTGATTTTCCCGGAATGCCGGGGTCACGTACCCTGTCAAGCCGACGTGCGGCCAGCAGCCGCCGATCCGGTCCCACCCCGATTGTCCGAGAGCAGGTTGCCCCGTGGCTACGAAGAGCGCCGACGTCCGCCCCAAGATCACCATGGCGTGCACGGAGTGCAAGGAACGCAACTACATCACGAAGAAGAATCGGCGCAACGATCCCGACCGGCTCGAACTCGCGAAGTTCTGCCCACGCTGCAGGTCGCACACCGCCCACCGCGAGACCCGCTGAGTTCGGCGCGTCATCCGCTAACGAGGCTGTCCGCACCACATGGTGCCGGGCAGCCTCTTCACATACCGGTGGAGCCCCGGGTGCCGATCCGAGTGGCGCCGCGGCGGCCGGTCGTAGGCACGCACATTGCGCCGTCGAGCCGGTGGCACGTCCACGTCCGTCCCCAACCTGCACCAGCACGTCCTCGGGTGCGCGGGCCCGTCCCCGGTGCGCGCATAGCATGGTGGTCATGCCCGTGAATCCCGACTTTGTCGGCCGGACCTACCCGCCCGACGGACCGCATCATGTCGACGCAGCCGCCATTGCGGCGTTCGCGGCAGCGGTCGGTGCCACCGACCCCATCCACACCGACCCAGAGGCTGCCCGGGCCGCGGGCCACGGCGATGTCATCGCACCGCCGACCATGGCGGTGAGTTTTGCGCAGTCCGCCGACCGGGCGTACATCAGCGACCCCGACGCCGGCATCGACTACCGCCGGGTGGTCCACGGTGAGCAGCGCTTCATCCACCACCGGCCTCTCACCGCCGGCGACGAGGTGCTCGGCACGGTCACTGTCGACGCCGTCCGATCCGCCGGCGGCCACGCCATGGTGACCACTCGCACCGAACTCGTGACGGTCGGTGGGGTGGCGCTCGCCACCTGTACCTCGACGCTCGTGGTCCGCGGCGGTGAGGACGGATGACGGCCCGGCGCCTCGCTGAGGTCACCGTTGGTGACGTTCTCGGGCCGGTGATCGTCCCCGTTACCCGGGAGGCGCTCGTTGCCTACGCCAACGCCTCTGGTGACCAGAACCCGATCCACCAGGATGAGGTCTTCGCTCGGTCGGTGGGGTTGCCCGACGTCATCGCCCACGGCATGTGGACCATGGGGGCCTCGGGCGCCGTGGTCGCCGACTGGGTCGGTGACGCCGGGCGGGTCGTCGAGTTCGGTACGCGCTTCACGAAACCGGTCGTCGTGCCCGAGAGCGGTACCGCGATCGAGGTGTCCGGCGTCGTCAAGGTTGTCGACGCGGGTTCCGGCACGGTGACCGTCGAGGTCACGACGACCAGCGACGGCGCGAAGGTGCTCGGCCGGTGCGTCGCGGTGGTTCGCCTCGACTAATGCGCGAACTGGTCGATGAGCCTCTTGCCGCGCACACCACGATGCGCGTCGGCGGGCCGGCGGTGCGGATGGTGGTCGCGGAGACCACCGCCGAGTTGGTCGACGCCGTGCGCGAGGTCGACGATGCCGACGAGCCGGTGCTCGTGCTCGGCGGTGGGTCCAACGTCGTACTGCCGGATGACGGGTTCGCCGGCACTGTCGTGCTCGTGGCCACCCGCGGGGTGGCCGTGGAGTCGGCCGGCGCGGGTGGCCAGGCGTCGGTGACGGTCGCGGCGGGCGAGCCGTGGGACGACCTCGTAGCGCGTGCGGTCGAGTCAGGCTGGTCGGGTGTCGAGGCGCTGAGCGGCATCCCCGGCTCGACCGGGGCGACGCCGATCCAGAACGTCGGCGCCTACGGGCAGGAGGTGGCTCAGACGATCGCGCAGGTGCGCGTGTGGGACCGCGTCGATCAGCGCGTGCGCACGCTGGACGGCGCCGACTGCTGCTTCACCTACCGGAACTCGGTGCTCAAGGGCACCAGCCGGTATGTCGTGCTCGAGGTGGTGTTCCAGTTCCAGCAGGGTTCGCTGTCGCAACCGGTGCGATATGCCGACCTCGCCCGCCAACTCGGCACGCAGCCGGGGGCGCGGGTTCCGCTTGCTGAGGCCCGGGCTGCTGTGCTGTCGCAGCGGCGGTGTCGAGGGATGGTGCTCGACCGGGCCGACCATGACACCTGGAGTTGCGGCTCGTTCTTCACCAACCCGGTCCTGACGCCAGAGCGGTTTGCCGCTCTCGAGGTCCGGGTGGCGCAGCATTCGGGCATGGACGCCGCGCCCCCGCGCTTCGCTGGGTCGGATGGCTCGGTGAAGACGAGCGCGGCATGGCTGATCGAGCGGGCGGGTTTCGGCAAGGGGTACGGGATGCCGGGCCCCGCAGCGTTGTCGACGAAACACACCCTGGCGGTGACCAACCGGGGCCAGGCGGCGGCATCCGAGGTGCTCGCGCTTGCGCGTGAGGTACGCGGCGGGGTTGAGGCCGCGTTCGGTGTGCGGCTGGTCGCTGAGCCCGTCGTGGTCGGCGACATGGTGTGATGCGCTGCCTCTGCGATGGCGGAGGGTCATGCCGAGTACCGGTGATCGACGTGCCGCCGGCCGGCATCGGTGGCGCCAGAGTGCTGCGAAGTCCGGTAGAGGCCGGTCTGGTCGACCTCACGCGGACGCACTGCCCGGAGCGAGCGCACTGTGGTTGGCGATGGCAGCGGAGCCGGTAGCGCGGGGCCGCGAGGCTCCGGTTCGGGCGGCTCCGGCGGGCCGCCGTCGAGCGGGTCGCCGTCGAGCGGGTCGCCGTCGAGCGGGTCGCCGTCGAGCGGGTCGCGTCGGCCCAGGACGAGCACGGCTGGCGTCTCCATGAGGGCGTCGACGCCGCGGCATGCGAGCGACCAGCCGGCAGGGAGGCCGTCGGCCGGTTCAGGCTGTGCCATCCGGTCGGGAAGCAGTTCCTGCACCGCCGGGGGTTGATGAGCGGCTGTGGGTTCCATCGATGAAGACTCGCGCCGGCTGATGACGCGTGTCGAGGTCGGCCGGGTGCAGAGCCACCGGTTGTGGAAACCGGCCGGCCGATGGCCGCGCTGTGGACGGTCGCGGGCGAGCCCGAGCCCGGCGGTCCTCGGGCCACTCCCGTCGTTGTGCGGCGCCGCTCGCGATCGTAGGGATGGGCCTCTCGTCATCACCGATAGCCCGACATGCTCCGGACGCAGCGGCGCTCCTCACTCGGTGGCTACCGAGCGGTCCACGCTGGCGCGACCGGCCAGCCAAGCGCCGATGTCGCGCTCCGCTGCTGCCCGTACTTCCGCGGGTGCTCTGCTCACCTCGAACGAGGTCCGCGCCAGGGTCGCCAGTTCGATGTCGGTGAAGCCGTGCACTGTTCTCGCGGTCTCGTACTGGTCGGCGAGGCGGGTTCCGAAGATCAACGGGTCGTCGGCACCGAGGGCCACCCGCGCGCCGGCATCGATGAGCCGTCGCAGTGGCACCTCGGCCGCGGTGTCGTAGACACCCAGCGAGACGTTGGAGCCTGGACACACCTCCAGCGCGACCTCACGGGAGACGATCTCGGCCAGCACCCGCTCGTCCTCGACCGCTCGTACACCATGACCCAACCGGTCGGGCCGGATCGCTGCGAGTGTCTCGGACACCGCTCCGGCACCGAGTAGTTCGCCGGCGTGCGGCATCAGCCCGAGCCCGGCCTGGCGGGCGATCCGGAACGCGGCAGCGAACTCGCCGGTCACGCCGCGTCGCTCGTCGTTTGCCAAACCGAACCCCACCACGGTGCCCGGCCCGGCGCCGGCGTGGCGAGCAGCGAGCCGAGCCAGGGTGCGCGCCTCGAGCGGGTGCCGCATCCGCGAGGCCGCCACCACGACGGCCACGTCCGCGGCATCCGGCATCTGGGACACCGCGGCCGCCTCGTCGAGCACGATTTCCAGCGCGGGGGTGATGCCGCCCACGAACGGCGCGTACGACGTCGGGTCGATCTGGATCTCGAGCCAACGCGAACCCTCGGCCCGGTCGTCCACCGCGGCCTCGCGGACGATGCGGCGCATGTCGGCCTCGCTCCGTACACAGGCTCGGGCCACGTCGTAAAGCCGTTGGAAGCGGAACCAGCCGCGCTGGTCGCCCGTCTCGAACGACGGAGGCCACCGGTCAGTAAGTGCGGTGGGAAGCCGGATGCCGTGCAGCGCGGCCAGTTCGCGCACGGTGTCAACACGCATCGAGCCGGTGAAGTGCAAATGCAGATGGGCCTTGGGCAGCCCGACCGCCGGTCGAGAGACCGGCTCGGAGCGCGGGCTCACCTCTCGCGGTCGTCCTCGTAGACCACGTGTACCGCTGCCTCCTCGGCCGAGGCCCCGGCGCCGTCGACCCCCACGTCTTCGCCCACCAGATCGCTCTCCGTGTCTGCGCGACCGCCCTCGTCGGGGGCCACCAGTCGCCCGGCGCGCTGGGCACCTACCTCGCCGTCGCCGAGCCAGTCATCCTCGGCTGGGATGGCGTCCGGGTCCGCACCGCCGACGAACTCCTCGTTCAGGCCCGACTCGTTGTCCGGGGCGCCGTAGGCGGATATCGGGTCCGGTACCTCCTGCTGGAGGCGCTCCTCGATGGACTCGTCGCGGGCTTGCTCCGCTGCGGTGACACCGTGCATCCTCGAGCCACGGGCAGTGTCCGGAGGCGAGTAACCGCGATCAAGCGGATCTTCGATATCTTCCGGAACGAGGGTGTCCTCGGGCGTCAACTGCGCTGATCCAGCGTGCTGGAGGCTTCGGTCCTCGATACTGCTGCGATCGAGGTCGGTGGTGGTGTGCTCGTTCCGCTCCGACATGGCGGCCACCCTATGGCCGTCCAACGATTTGGCTCGACCTGTACTGGCCCGACCCGTCGTGGCTCTCACTGCGGGTGGCTCGATCTGCGGGTGGCTCAGTCTGCAGTGGCTCAATCTGCAGTGGCTCGACCGACGTCCGCACCGGTCCAGCGGACATTGGCGTCATCCGCCGGCGGTGAGTTGCTCCGCGCTGGCGAGCGCGACGCAGGTTGCGACCCCGGCCATCGCGGTCTCCACCTCGCCCAGCACCGGGAACGACGGCGCAAGGCGGATGTTGCGGTCGCGTGGGTCTCGGCCGTGCGGAAAGGACGCCCCGGCCGGCGTCAGGGCGATACCGGCATCCTTGGCCAGCGCAACCACCCTCGAGGCGCAGCCGTCGAGCACGTCGAGGCTGACGAAGTAGCCGCCGCGAGGGTGGGTCCATTCAGCAACCTCCAGGCCGGAGAGTTCGGCAGTCAACGCGGCGTCGACCGCGGCGAACTTCGGTGCGAGGATCTCGCGGTGGGCTGTCATATGGCTCCGCACGCCCTGTGCGGAGCCGAAGAACTGCACGTGCCGTAGATGGTTGACCTTGTCAGGGCCGATCGACGCGTAGCGCTGGCGCGCTAGGTACCAGGCGACCGTCTCACGTGAGCCCGCGAGAAACGCCACCCCGGCGCCGGCGTAGGTCACCTTGCTTGTCGAGGCGAACACCAGCGGCCGGTGCGGGTGGCCGGCTGCGGACGCGAGCGACACGATGTCGGCGCTCTTCGCCTCGTCCGCGGTGAGGTGGTGCACGGCGTAGGCGTTGTCCCAGAAGATGCGGAAGTCCGGCGCGGCTGTCGGCATCGCGGCGAGCCGGGAGGCCACCTC
>JBOFJB010000517.1:0-19171 GCA_051650465.1 Dermatophilaceae bacterium
TCACCGCATGCCGTGCCGGTCGGCTTCACCTGGGATGACGGCGCGCGCCTCGCACGGGTCATCGCCAGCCGGGGGAGCGCGAAGGTCCGCAACGCCCGCGCCGGTCGACGTGCGGCGCTCTCCCAGGTCGACGGCCGGCGGTGGATCACCCTCGAAGGCCCGACCAGGGTGCTCGAGGACGCCGACTCGGTGCTCGACGCGGAGAAGCGCTACGCCGCTCGCTACCGACAGCCGCGGCCTAACCCGGAACGTGTCGTCGTGGTGGTCGATGTCGACCGTGTGCTCGGCGGGCCTTAGGACGAACCGAACACGCGGCTGGCCGCGTCCGCGGCAAGCACCACTCCGGCGATACCGACGACCCACCACACCGCGCCCGAGGTGCTGCGCGTCATCCAGGCGTCGAGGCGCCCCAGCAGCGGCCCGACCTGGTCGGCGAGGGCGAGCCGCGCGCCGAGCAGCCCGAGCGCCGGCAGCGACATCACCAGCACGTACCCGGCGAGGATGCCGGCCGCCACCGGGAAGGAGACCCCGCTCGCCGTGATCAGCCCCACCGCCCCGAGGTACGGCAGCATGCTCGCTGCTTCGACGAGCCCGGCGATCAGCGCCACGGTGACCACGGCCCGCGCCGTGGCCCGGTCGCCACTGATCCGCTCGCGCATGGAGGCCCGGCGGCCGTCACCACGGGCGGCCTGCTCGGCGGCGCGCCGCTTCGCCCACCGGGTGTCGGGCCAGAAACTCCCGGCGAGCATGCCGATGCCCACGACGAGTTGCACGACGTCGACCGTGCGGTTGCCGTCGAGGCTCTCGCCGACATCGGTGACCAGCGCGACCACGCGGTCGGCGGCGACGAGCAGCACGAGCCCGAGAGTCCAGTAGAAGACCGCGAGCACGGCGAGGTGCAGCAGCACCATCCGGGGCCGCACCCGCGGATGCACGAGCATGACGAGCGGGATGCCGAGCGTGCCGAAACTTGTGGAGTCGGCCAGTGCCAGCCCGGCCAGGCCCAGGAACGTCACGGCGTCCACGTCATCCCCGCTCTCACCGGGGCGACGCTACCGGAGCCGGGTCGCCGTGATGGTCAGCCTCGACCCGCGGATGCCGCGGCCCACCGCGTCGCGGCGCGTGCTGCGGCATCCGACACGAGAGTCCGCTGTACGGGGCGGTCAGGAAGGGGAACGACGCGTCGGTGCCGCGACCGCCGGAGAGCGGGCGGCCGAAGGCCTTGGCAGCACATGGATGACGACGGCTCCGTCAACCGGTGAGGGCGCCGGAGCCGGCGGCGCTCGGCCGTCGACCCTGGCCGGTAGGGTCAGACCCGACGACTGGCGCAGGTGGGGAACCACCAGGGAGTCCGGTCGCGGCATCGACCGCCTTGGTGCCCCGCACCGCGCCCGATCGTCCCTGAACTCGAACCGCCCCTGAACGCGAATCGCCCCCGACCTCGAACCGACCCCGTGCCACCGTGAGGAGCCCGATGTCCACGCCCCCGCCTTCCGCTGCATCGTCGGCGGCAACCGGCGCTCCCGCCGTCTCCGACCCGGCGCCGTCGGTCGACATCCGCCCCGTCCGGCGCGCGCTCGTCTCCGTCTACGACAAGACCGGGCTCGACGACCTCGTGCGCGGTCTGCACGATGCCGACGTGGCCATCGTCTCCACCGGCGGGTCGGCCGCGCTGGTGGAGTCACTGGGCATCCCGGTGACTCGCGTCGAGGACCTCACTGGCTTCCCTGAGTGTCTCGAGGGCCGCGTCAAGACGCTGCATCCCGCGGTGCACGCCGGCATCCTCGCCGACACCCGCAAGCCCGACCACCTCGCCCAACTCGAGTCGCTCGGCGTCGAGCCGTTCGATCTCGTGGTGGTCAACCTCTACCCGTTCACCGCGACCGTGGCGTCCGGGGCGACCCCGGACGAGTGCATCGAGCAGATCGACATCGGCGGGCCCTCGATGGTGCGTGCCGCCGCGAAGAACCACCCGAGTGTCGCCGTGGTCACCGACCCGGTGCGATACACCGAGGTGCTCGACGCCGTGCGCGGCGGCGGGTTCACCCTCCAGCAGCGGATGACGTACGCGGCCGAGGCGTTCGTGCACACCGCCACCTACGACGTGCACGTCGCGTCGTGGATGACCAACGCATACACCGACACCTCGGACGGCACCGGCTTCCCGGCGTGGGTCGGCGCCACCTGGGACCGGGCCACGGTGCTGCGGTACGGCGAGAACCCGCACCAGCGGGCGGCGTTGTACGCCAGCGGTCTTGAGCCGACAGCCGGTCTCGCGCAGGCGCGGCAACTGCACGGGAAGGAGATGTCGTACAACAACTATGTCGATGCCGACGCCGCCGTGCGCGCGGCGCACGACCACGGCGATCGACCGGCCGTGGCGATCATCAAGCACGCCAACCCGTGCGGCATCGCCGTCGGTGACGACATCGCCGACGCCTACCGCAAGGCCCACGCCTGCGACCCGGTGTCGGCCTTCGGCGGCATCATCGCGAGCAACCGCCCGGTGACCGCGGCGATGGCGACCGCCGTAGCCGATGTGTTCACCGAGGTGATCGTCGCGCCCTCCTACGACGCCGACGCGCTGGCGATCCTCACGACCAAGAAGAACCTGCGCCTGCTCGAGTGCTCCATGCCGGGGCGGGGCGGCGTCGAGACCCGCCCGATCTCCGGGGGGCTGCTGATGCAGATGCGCGACGCCCTCGACGCCGAGGTGCGCGACGCCGACGGCCAGGTCACCGGCGGCGACGACCCGGCGCACTGGCGGCTGGCGGCCGGCGACCCGGCCGACGACGCGATGCTGGCCGACCTCGCGTTCGCGTGGCGGGCGGTGCGCGCGGTGAAGTCGAACGCCATCCTGCTCGCCCGCGACGGCGCGTCGGTCGGCATCGGCATGGGCCAGGTCAACCGGGTCGACTCCTGCCACCTCGCGGTGACCCGCGCCGGTGCGGAGCGGGCGCGCGGTGCGGTGGCGTCATCCGACGCGTTCTTCCCGTTCGCCGATGGGCTGCAGGTGCTGCTCGATGCCGGCGTGCGAGCGGTGGTGGCCCCCGGCGGCTCCGTGCGCGACCCTGAGGTGGTGGCCGCAGCGGTCGCGGTCGGGATCACGTTGTACTTCACCGGAACTCGCCACTTCGCTCACTGAAGCGCCGAGTGGGGATGACGTCCGCGCGCCGCCGGCCCCGGTCGGGCCGGCGGGCTCCATAGCGCGGTCATGGCTGACGCGTGGTCGTCCTGGCGGTAGCCGACCAGATTGGCAGGTCGCGCCATCCGGGGTGCTCCGTGGACACCGCGGCAGAGAGGCGCCGACGGCGCCCACGGAGGCCCGTCAGTTCGTTTCTCGCGGCGTCTCGAGTTTCCCCATCACGATGAAATCGCAGTCGAAGTCGATGAAGGCTTCTTTGAATTTCTGGTCGCCGTTCTCGTCCATGAGGAGGTCGCCGTTCTCGTCTGTGGCCGGCTCACGCCGGACGAGCCGTGACCCATCAGGAGCGGTCGCGGCGATCGCCAGCGTCGATGCTCCCTGAGCCGGCGAGTTTCGGTGGTAGATCGTGCTGAAGACGGGCGCGACCGCACCGGGGTTCCCTCCAGGAATCCCATCGTCTTCATGCGGGGGCGGAAAGTTCTTCTCTGTGTTGTCCGTCCGACTCGCCACCGTGACGACGATGACCGGCTGGCCTTCGAAGAGAGGAAGCCGGACTGACACCTGCCGCATGTGGTCGTTCACGTTCGGATTCTGTGGGACGTCGAAGTTCGGCCGCATGCGCACGCGCCCGCCGATGATCGTCGTCCCGGTGACCGAGTCGGTGGTCAGTGTCTCCGGACTCGTGAAGTCAAAGTCCTGGAGTTTTGGATCATCGGTTGCTGGGTCGAAGTTCTTCATGTCTACGTCTCCTCAATCTCGCCGGTATCAGCGCTTCTGGAACTGCGACCAGCAGGACCGCTCACCAGGGTGGTCGATATGGGCGTCCCGACCCGGGTGCCGCCGGTCACCGCTACACCGAACTGCCTGGCGTCGCGTCCGTGCCATAGGACATGGCCGGTGAGGTCCATCGGTCGGTGCGGCTGACGCCGCGGGGGTCGGTCTCGTCATCCGGCACCCGCGGTCGGGCGCGGCCGGATGTCGCGGGCTACCCTGACGATTCGCCGTCAGTGGCCAGCAGTGCCTTCCATGACGAGGAGTGCCCGATGCCCGCCGAGCCGATGATTACCGAGTTGCTCGACCTCCCCACGGAGGAACTCACCCGACGGGCGCGGGCCACGCGGGCTGCGGCGACCGGTACCCGGATGACGTACTCGCCGAAGGTCTTCATCCCGCTGACCCGGCTCTGCCGCGACCGCTGCGGCTACTGCACTTTCGCCACCGCGCCACGCCATCTCGACCAGCCCTACTTGAGCATCGAGGAGGTGCTGGCGATCGCGTCGGCGGGCGCGACGGCCGGGTGCCACGAGGCGCTGTTCACGCTCGGCGAGCTGCCCGAGGAGCGGTACCCGGTCGCGCGGGAGTGGCTGGACGAGCGCGGCTACGGCTCGACCGTCGACTACCTGGCCGCCGCGTGCGCGGCGGTGCTCGAGGAGACTGGGCTGCTCCCGCATGCGAACGCGGGCGCGATCTCGCCGGCTGACCTGGTGACGTTGCGGGGGGTGGCGCCGTCGCAGGGGATGATGCTCGAGTCGCTGCGCGGTGACCTCGCCGCCCACCGCGGCGCACCTGATAAGGAACCGCACCGCCGGCTCGCCACGCTCGAAGCCGCCGGCGAGGCACGGGTTCCGTTCACGACGGGCATCCTCGTCGGCATCGACGAGACCGAGGCCGACCGGTTGGTCGCGCTCCAGGCGATCGCCGAGAGTCACCAGCGGCACGGGCATGTGCAGGAGGTGATCGTGCAGAACTTCCTGCCCAAGCCGAGCACCGCGATGCGCGGAGCGCCGCCGTGCCCGCCGGAGGAGCACCTGCGGGCGGTCGCCCTGGCCCGGCTCGTGCTGCCGGCCGCGGTGCACGTCCAGGCGCCGCCCAACCTTGCCGACGCCGAGCACCTCGCCGCCCTACTCGGCGCCGGCATCGACGACTGGGGTGGGGTGTCGCCGGTGACGCCCGACCACGTCAACCCGGAGCGCCCGTGGCCCGCTGTCGAGACACTGCGCGCCGCCACTGAGCGGGCTGGCCTGGTGCTCGCGCCGCGGCTCACGGTGTACCCCGAGTACGCGCTGCGGCGTGAGATCTGGGTCGACCCCGGCCTGCACTTCGCGGTGCTCGACCGCAGCGACGCCGAGGGTCTGGGCCGCGACGATCCTGGCGCGGTATGGCCGGAGCGGCACGCGGCGGCGGCCAACGTCGGCACCGGCGCCGAGGTGGTGCAGGTGGGCCGCCGGTCGACCGCCTGGTACTCGGGCGCTGACGGCACGCCGGCTCATCTGGTGCCTGCCGTGTCACGCGCCGATGGTGCCGTCGCGGAGGTGCTTGCCGGGGTCGCTGCCGGCCAGCAGGTCGATGAGGCCGAGATCGTCACGCTGTTCGGCGCGCGGGGCCCCGAGGTGGCCGCGGTCGCCGAGTGTGCCGACCGGCTGCGCGCCGAGACGGTCGGCGAGACCGTCACCTTCGTGGTCAACCGCAATATCAACTACACGAACGTGTGCACGTTCCGATGTACTTTTTGCGGCTTCAGCAAGGGCCCGATGTCGCTCAACCTCCGCGGTCATCCATACCTGCTGACGCTTGACGACATCGCCGAGCGGGCCCGCGAAGCGTGGGACCGGGGCGCCACCGAGGTGTGCCTCCAGGGCGGCATCCACCCGAACTTCGACGGCGGTTTCTACGTCGACGTGGTGCGGGCGGTGAAGGATGCCGCGCCCGACCTGCACGTGCACGCCTTCACCGCGCTCGAGGTGCACGAGGGCGCGCGCCGGCTCGGGATGCCGCTGTTCGACTACCTCGTTCAGTTGCGGGAGGCCGGGCTCAGTTCGTTGCCGGGTACCGCCGCGGAGATCCTCGATGACGGCATCCGCGCGGTGCTCTGCCCCGACAAGATCGACACCGGGCAGTGGCTCGACACCCACGAGCAGGCCCACGCCGCCGGGCTGCGCAGCAACATCACCATCATGTTCGGCGCGGTCGAGCAGCCGGTGCACTGGGCCCGGCATCTGCTGCGCACCCGCGAGTTGCAGCGCCGCACCGGCGGGTTCACCGAGTTCGTCCCCCTGCCCTTCGTGCATATGGCGGCACCGGTCTACCTCAAGCGCGGTGCCCGGCGCGGGCCGACCTGGCGCGAGACCGTGCTGATGCACGCGGTCGCCCGGATCGCGTACGCCGGGCTGGTCGACAACATCCAGGCGTCGTGGGTCAAGCTCGGCCAGGCCGGGGCGCGGCAGCTGCTCCGCGCGGGGGTGAACGACCTCGGCGGCACCCTGATGGACGAGAACATCAGCCGGGCCGCGGGCGCCGCCCACGGCCAACTGCTCGACGCGCGGGAGTTCGAGCGGATCGCCGGGTCGGCCGGGCGGCCAGTACGCCAGCGCAGCACGCTCTACGGCGAGCCACCTGGTACCTCCGGGCCATCTGGCGGTGCGGCGCTCGCCGGCTAATGATTCGGCCCCGCTCGGCCAGTGCGCGATGGTCGTCGGGTTCGGACCTGCGACGTCCGGTCCGGTGCTCGACGCGACCTCGGGTGAGGACGGCACGGGATCACTCGGGCCGGCGGGCATCGACCGGGTCGGGTGCGGCATCCTGTGCGTCGAGCCAGGCGAGCACGGATGACGTGTGCTCGCCGAGGCGGGGTGGCGGCAGGTGCGTCTCGCGGCCACCGGCGAAGGCGTTGTCGTCGAGCCGGATTGGCGGTCCGGGGAGTTCGATCGCGCCGAGCACCGGGTGGTCGACTCCGATGATCAGGCCCTGGCTGTGGGTCTGCTCCCAGTCGTAGACCCGGTCGAGGGTGCGTACTTCGCCGGCAGGGATGCCGAGCTCGGCGAGCCGGGTGAGCAGGTCGGCGAGCGTGCGGTGGGCGAAGACGGCATCCAGGGCAGCCACCACGGCGTCGCGGTTCTCGACCCGCTCGCGGTTGGTGGCGAACCCGGGCGCGTCGGGGTCGAGCCCGAAGCCGTCGGCGAGGCGGCGCCACAGGCCCTCGCTGCCACAGGACAGTTGCACGATGCCGTCAGCGCAGCTGAACAGGCCGTACGGACAGATCGACGGGTGGTGGTTGCCTCCGGCGCGCGGCACCTCCCCGGCGACGGTGTACCGGGTGCCCTGGAAGGCGTGCACCCCGACGATGCTCGCGAGCAGTGAGGTGCGCACGACCCGGCCGCGGCCGGTGCGGTGCCGCTCGTGCAGGGCGGCCACGACGCCGTACGCGCCATACATGCCGGCGAGCAGGTCGCCGATGGGGACGCCGACCCGTTGCGGGTGGCTCTCGTCGGCGCCGGTGAGCGACATCAGGCCGCCCTCGCCCTGGGCGATCTGGTCGTAGCCGGCGCGAGCGCCTTCAGGGCCGTCGTGCCCGAAGCCGCTGATCGACAACACGACCAGGCCGGGGTTGAGTTCGTGCAGTCGGCTGGTCGGGAAGCCGAGTCGGTCGAGCACGCCGGGACGGAAGTTCTCGAGCAGCACGTCGGCGCGGCGGACCAGACGGATCAAGGTGGCGCGGTCGTCATCCGACGTGAGGTCGAGGATGACGGACTCCTTGTTGCGGTTGCAGGAGAGGTAGTACGTGGAGACCGGGTCGTCGTCGGGGCCGACGAACGGGGGTCCCCAGCCGCGGGACTCGTCACCGGCCGGGCGCTCGACCTTGATGACGCGGGCCCCCATATCGCCGAGCATCATCGCGGCGTGCGGCCCGGCGAGGGCCCGGGTGAGGTCGAGCACGACGACGTCGTCGAGGGGTCCGGTCACGAGCGGGCACCTTCCGGGATGTGGCCGGCTGCGGCGGTGCGGATGCCGGTCGGCAGCGACCTTAGCGGGCTCTGTGGTGATGGCTTCGGGAGAGCAGGGAGGCCATCATCGGACGTGCGGGCCAGGGGCTGCGCATTCGGTGGCGGGGAGTGTGACTTGACCATCTGCTCAAATTGAGCATATGGTCAAGTCATGACCGACCCCGTCGAACAGAGCACCGAACATCACCCGACCGGTCCCTCGACGGCTGAGCCTGCCGACCGGCCACCTCGCCGCCGATCGCGCACCCTGCTGCTCCTCCTCGCCGTGGGTGCCGCCGGGCTGGCCGGGGTCGCGATCGCCGCCTCGGTTGGACGCCTCGACTCGGCGCTGCTCTTCGTCGGCGTGCCCTGCGTGCTCGCCCTGGGCGTCGGCTTGATGCGCGGACGTGGCGGCTGGGGGTCGATGTTCCAGGTCGTTACCGTGGTGCTGCTGCTCGCCTCGGCGCTGCTGCGCGAGGCGGCGGTCTGCGTGCTGCTTGCGGCCCCCCTGGTCTACGGCGTGGCGGCGCTGGCCTACGCGGGAGTGACCGCGATGCGCCCTGGCCGCAGCGCACTCGCCCTCGGGCCGCTGCTCGCAGTAGCGCTCATCGAGGGGGTCGTACCCGGCGCCCGCATCAACCCCGAGCAGGAAGCCGTGGTCTCCCGGATGGTGGCCGATCGGTGTGACGCCTTCGAGTCGGCGCTCGCGCGCGGGCCGCAGATCGACCCGGACGCCGACCGAGGTCCGTTGCTCGATCTCTTTCCGTACCCCACGCCTTCCGCAGCATCCGGCGCCGGGCTTGCCGTCGGCGACGTGTGGTCGCTCGCGGTCGGCGACGGCGTTCTCCAGACGCGGGTAGCGGCCCGCACCGTCGATGCTCTCGACTTCGAGGTCACCGACGGCGGCATGTCGGCCGGGTCGCCGGGCCACCGGCACCACGCCGTGCTCGAACGCTGGGTCACCGTTCGCTCCGGCACGCTGGCCTGGACCCAGACCGGTGAAGGCTGCCGGGCGACGATGACCGTGCGCTACGAGCGGCATCTGGACCCGGCACTGTGGTTCGGGCCGGTGACCGCCGCGTTCATGGATGCCGGTGCCGCCGCGTTCCTCGCCGGGCTGGATTGACGTCGTGGATGTCGTGACGCAGACGTTCGTGGATGCGGTGAGCCTCGGCTCGGATGCCGCGACGGTCGACCTGCTGCGCAACCTCACCCTCGCCGTCCCGCTCGTCGCGGTGCTGGCTGCCGGCGCGGTGCGTAGCCGCCGTCGAGACCTCGCCGCGAGAGTCCCGGCCGCGGTGCTCAGCACCCTGTTGGCCTGGGTCGGGATCCTCGCCGTGGAGACCGCCGGTGGGTGGTGGCAGTTCGCGCCCGGGCCGACCACCGTGCTGGGCATGCCCCTGGAGACCAGTGCCGGCTGGGCGCTCGCCTGGGGTGCGCTGCCGGTGCTGGTCGGGGGGCCGCCGGCGTGGTGGTGGCTGGCCTTCGTCTGGACCGATCTGCTGCTCGTGCCCGCGCTCGACCCGTTGGTCACCCTGGGACCGGGCTGGCTGGCCGGGGAGGCGGTGCTGCTGGTGTGCGTCGCCGCCCCGGCGCTCGCGATGGGCCGCCTCACCGCTCGGCGACGCTTGCTCGGCGTGCGGGTGGCGCTGCAGGTCGCGACCTTCACTGGCCTGTTCGGCTGGGCCGCAACGACGCTGGCGTTCCAGCAGGATGGGCTCGGCTGGGCTGATGTCGTCGACCACTCGTTCGGGGTGCGTGCCCTCCTGCTCGCTGCCGCGGTCGTTGTGGCGGTGCCGGTGATGTCGGCGGTGACCGAGCTGGCGCGAGTGGGTGGCGGCACGCCGTTTCCCTGGGACCCGCCGGCGCGGCTGGTGATGACCGGGCCGTACGCCTACATCCGCAACCCGATGCAGGCCGGCGCCTGCCTCCTGCTCACGCTGTTGGGAGTCGCCGCCGGGTCACCGACCCTGCTCCTCGGGGTACTCGTGGCCGCCACGTTCTCGCTCGCGGTGGCCGACCCGCACGAGCGGCGGATGCTGGTCGCGCGGTGGCCCGACCCGCCGGTCGCCGCTCGGGAGTCCGACGGTCGGCAGACTCCACCGGGTCAGGTGGGCGGGCCTGGGCGCGAGGGATGCCGGGACTACCCGAATCCCAGTTACCCGAGCCCCAGTTACCCGAACTCCTCGAGGTCCCCTGACCCGGTGGCCGCTCTGGGTTACGCGGGCTATCGACGGGCGGTCCGCGCCTGGATCCCACGATGGCGGCCGGTCGCTGCCGTGCCGGCAACACTGTGGGTGTCGCAGACCTGCGCGTTGTGCCGTAGCACCGGCGAGGCGGTTCGCCTTCTCGGGACCAGCGGGCTCGAACTGCGTCCGGCCGAGTCGTCCCCGGTGCGGCTCACCCGGATGCGGTGGTCGGCGCCGGGAGTGCACGACCGCGGAGTGGCGGCACTGGGCCGGGCACTCGAGCACGCGAGCCTGCCCTGGGCGTGGTGCGGCTGGCTGGTGCGGCTGCCGGTGGTCACAACGCTGCTGCAACTCGTGGCCGATGCCTGCGGCCTCGGCCCCCGCGACCTGGCGGTTGCCACGCGTACGGTGGCTCAGTGACCGCAGCAACGCGACGACAGTTGATGGATGCCGCGGTGCGGCTCACCGCGCGGAGCGGCGTGCGTGGCCTGACCGCGCGGGCGATCGGCGCCGAAGCAGGGGCCAACCAGGCGTTGATCTTCTACCACTTCGACGGCGTCGACGGGCTGCTCCGCGCGGCCTACGCGGACGCTACCCGGGCGATGGTCGAGGACTTCGCGACCGGCCTGGCGTCGGCCACCACGTTCACCGAACTGTATGAGGTGGGTGAACGGTTGGGCCGACGGTCCAGAGAGGACGGGAGTGCCGCACTGCTGCTTACCGTGATGGCAGCGGCGCATCACGACGAGCAGATGGCCGCGTCGCTGGTGACGTCGCTGGGCGCCTGGCTGGAGGTCGTCGAGGCCGCGGTGTCCCGGGTGTTGGCCACGTCGGGTCTCGACGACGTGGTCGACGCCGCAGCCCTGTCTCGCACACTGTCGGCGGCCACGATCGGGATGGTCACGATCGACGCCCTCCCGGGCGCTCCGCTCGGTGCCACCTTGCGTGCGGCCGACGGCGTACCGCAGGCCGTCGACGGAATGGTGGGACGATTTCCGCGCGCTGTCGTGCGGCGTCTCGCGCGCGTCCTCGGCCGGGCCGACGCCACCACTCAGCGCCGGGCGTCGTCACCACCCACCGGCGCGTGACGGCGTCGCGGGCTTGGCAGGACGCCGTCGAGACCGAACTCACGCGTGCGGCCCCGGCCGACCTGCTCAGGCTCCGTACACCGCGAACACGCGCCCGCGCTACGCCGCCGCCTCCGTCGTCTCGGGGTCGGCGGCAACCGCGCGTTCCAGCCACTCGTCGCTCAGGTAGTGCTCGGCCCAGGCGTCGTCGTCGAGGTTTTGCCCAACCGGGTCGTGCGCAACCGGGTCGTGCGCAACCGGGTGGTCTCCAACCGGGTCGTGCCCAACCGGGTCGTGCGCAACCGCGTGGTGCGCAACCGGGTCGTGCGCAACCGCGTGGTGCGCAACCGGGTCGTGCGCAACCGTGTGGTCCCCAACCGGGTCGTGCCCAACCGGGTTGTGCCCGGTGAGGTCGTCGCCGACGGCGGAGTGATGCTCGTGCCACCGCTCGAAGTGGCGACCCGTTGCGCTGATGGCGGCGCTCGAGCCGGGAAAGGCCTCGCCGAGTAGGGCGTTGGCGTGAGAACGGCGCTTCTCGACTCCAGCCTCCCGGCCGCGGAGCTGGTCGAGGGCGTGGTCGTACGAGCCAGGCCTCAGGTCCCAGGTGACAGATCGGCCGTGGTCGTCGGGTCGCTCGCGAACGGCTGCCCACAGGCGTCTCTGGTGGACGACGGTGTGGTGCCGACGGCAGAGCAGGGCCCCGTTGTCGATGTCTGAGCGGCCCTCATGCTCCCACCAGCGCACGTGGTGGGTGATGCACCAGGAAGCAGGAGCGCTACAGCCCGGGTAGGTGCAGCCCCGGTCGCGCATGGTGAGTCGTCGTCGCTGAGCGCGCGTGAACAGCCGCACGGCCAGGCCCTGGTCGACCACCTCTCCAGCAGAACCAAGGACATACGGGATGAGAACGGCGTCGCACGCGATGCGGCGCAGCTGCCCTGGCCCGATCAGCATGCCGGTGGCGACCGACCCATGCACCTCACCTGCGCCCACCTCGGTGGTGCGGCCGGCGACCGTGTCATACAGGTCGGCCAGCGGAACCGTCACGTGCAGGGCAACCGCGGACCCAGCGGCGCCGTCTGCCCCGGCGTGCTCATCGACATCCAGGGCAGCGCCGCGAGAGATCACTTCGGTGAGGGCTTCGACCCGCCGCTGCCCGGCAGGGCGCAGATCGGGCTCACCGGTCTGGTCGTTCGGGGCTGGCGCCGACCGCGGCCCGATCGCCGCCTCGAGAACCGCCGCTTGCGCAGGGGTCATCGCCAGTGCGTACTCCGTCAGTTCTGCCGACCTCACCCTGGCGGTGGATAAGTACGCCGCTGACGCGAGCCGTTCCTGGATGGTGTCGAACTCGCCGGGCAGCCCGTGCTTGGCGAGCAAGGCTGGGCGGAGCCGGCGCATCGTGCCAGTGCCCTGACTCAGAGAGAGGTCGACCAACGCCGAGGTCACCGTCGGCACTGCCTCCGGAACCAGCCGCTCCGTGAGCTTTGCGACCTCGGCCAACACCGCCATCGCCGACCTCGGAGCGAGAAGCACCCCACCGCTGCCACCTCCACCCCCAACTCCGCGGAAGGCGACACCAGCACAGCCGTCGGCATCATCATGGTCGACGTGGCTGCCGGCGGCGTCGTGGTCACGGGCGCCATCGCCGGCGTCGGTCATCGCGGCCCAGACGACACCCAGTGGACTCTCCTGATCCAGCGTGAACAGGCCCCCCGCCGCGGTGAGCCCTGAGCCTCGGGAGGTGGCGGCGACCTCCGCCGCGATCTTCGCGAGCGGGTACCAGCCACCTTGTCGCAGTGAGGGTGCGTTGCATTTCACCCACGAGTCGACCTCCCGGCCCGTGACCTCGCCACTCCGCACCACCTCGACCGCCACCTGCACCTGAGCCGCTCGGGTGGCAGCGGCCACCTCGTCGAGCAGCGTCATCAGGCCGGCGAGTTCGACCCTGGACCCTTTGTGCAACACGTCAGGCACGCGAGCCGCCACGCCGCGAACGGACTGCAGCACCCCGCGAAACTCAGCGAGCGTCGCGGGGCGCGGGGTCATGGAGTGAGCATAATCAAACACCCGTACGAGATCAAGTCCTCGCGAGTGAACGGTGACGTCCCGTCGCGGATCTCGTCGACCTCCAGGAACGACCCCCGGGCGGAAGGGCATCCCAGGGTTCGTTCGTGGCCAAACCGTCATTGGGGTGGTCGTTGCGTGGTCGAGGAGGATGATGACGCGGTCGTGGTTGTTGGCGATGTGCGCTTGTCTGCTCGGCGCTCAGGCGCGTCATCCGAGGCTTCGACGTCGACCAGCCGGGTCGTCGCGCGAAGCCGACGCGATGACTCCGTGGTCGGGGCGCGAGCCGGGGAAGCGGCAGCGCCGCATTGCCCACGCAGGTGTTGGCGGCGGCCCACCAAACAGGAGCGGGTGACTGCCTCGTTCGCAGCATCCTGGGGACCTGGCTCGAGGAGGTGACCGAGGCGACGTCCCCGGTGCTGGTGGCGTCCGTTGTCGTCGACGACAGCACGGCGTCGGCCCTCTCCCCGGCGGTATCGACAGTTGATATGTCACCGGCGCGCTGCTTGGCGCACCGCTGGGGAGCCGCTCGGCGCCGCCGACGGTGCGCCGCAGTCCGTTGACGGTCTGGTCGGCCGGTCCCGCCTGCTGCCGCGCCGGATTGCCGGCGTCGTCGGGCGGCATCCGGCCTGACCACGACCGGGGAGGCCGTGGGTCTGGGTCGTCGCCTCGGCACCTGGTGGCGGGGTCGGCCGGGCCACGAGCCTGAGCCCAGGCATCGGGCACGTCACGGCATTCTCGTCGCGACGCGCCACCGCGGCGTCAAGCCTGTCCGGTCACGCCGCGTCGGCGCCCGGCCGAACCCGTGGGAATGGCCGTCGACGGTGAAGGATGAGGAGGTGCACCACGTCGAACTTCTCCGCCGATCAACGGACCTGGCCGCTACTCCGGGACCTGCCATACCTCGACGACTTCGTCGGCAACCGCGCACGGCGTACCGGACGCCATGGCGATCGCGTCGTCGAGCGAGTTTGCCTCGATCAGCGCGAAGCCGGCGACCGGCAGCGCCGATGTCGTGAACGAGCTGGTTTCGGTCGTCACGTCGCGACCCTGGTGATTGCGGACCTGGACGGGGTCGCGCATCCGGCCGACCGCCGCGCCCGCCGCGACGAGCCCAGCGTCGTGGTCATGCGCGGCGGTACGCAGGTCGTCGGAGGTGCGGTCGTATCCGGCTCGGTCGCCGTACCCGATGGTGAGGAATCTCGCCACGGTATCTACCTCTCGTCGTTGGGTCTCGCGACCCGCCCATCATCGCTGCTCGACGACCGTGACGGCGTTGCCGTGTGGGTCGGCGTGCCGTTGCGCGTAATAGTCAGCGTGTCGTGAGTGCTCGCCACGTCGTCGATCGAGGGCGACAGGCGATCCCGGACCGTCGCAAGCGGGAGCGTCGTCATAGCCATGATTGTAGCCAACGCCGATGAGGGGAGCAGGCGTCCGGCCCGATGCGTGGCGCACTCATCAGGGCAGTCCCCCTGGAGAACCTGGCCGACGACCCGTCGGATGCCGAACGCCGCCGCACCGCAGGCGATTTCGCGTGGGAGCCGTGCCATCACCGGGGCGCGGTATGCCCGATGGCCGGGGTGGTCAGCCGGTCGATGTGGATGTTCGGGCTGCACCACGACGTGCACCGCAACACGTCGTGGTGCGCCCTCAATGAGGGCCTCGACCGGGCGCTCCGCTATGGCGCCTACGGGTCCGACGTGCTCGACCGGCTGCGCCGGACGGGCGCGGTGCTCGGGCCGCTGCTGGCTCGGGCCGCTGCTGGCTCGGGCGGTGCGCGCGGTCGGCCCGGTCGGCATCCGCGCCATCCTCGCCCAGATGGTGCAGATGAGCGACGAGGCACAACCGCAACCGGGCCAGTTCGCTGTTGCTGCCGCGCGCCGCGGCGGTCGGACGTCAGCGTGCAGGGTGGAAGGATGAGGCGCGTGACCGCGACGACACTCGACGGCAAGGCTCTCCTGGCAACGATCAAGGGCGAGTTGAAGGCACGGGTCTCCGCCCTCGCCGAACGTGGCATTGTCCCGGGGCTGGGTACCGTCCTCGTCGGCGACGACCCCGGAAGCCGCTGGTATGTGGGCGCCAAGCACAAGGACTGTGCCGAGGTCGGCATCCGCAGCCTGCGCCACGATCTGCCGGCCAGCAGCACCCTCGACGAGGTGCTCACGGTGGTCCGCGAGTTGAACGCCGACCCGGCGTGTACTGGCTTCATCGTGCAGCAGCCGACCGGGCTCGACGAGAACGCGATCCTCTCGGCGGTCGACCCCGCGAAGGATGTCGATGGCCTGCACCCCACCAACCTCGGCTGGCTGGTCCTCGGCAGGTCGGCGCCGCTGCCGTGCACGCCGGTCGGCTGTGTCGAGTTGCTGCGTCGGTACGACGTGCCGATCGCTGGCGCGAAGATTGTCATCGTCGGGCGCGGCATCACCGTGGGTAGACCACTCGGCCTGATCGCCACGCGGCGCTCGGAGAACGCGACGGTCACGTTGTGCCACACCGGAACTCGCGACCTCGTGGCCGAGGTACGCCAGGCCGACATCGTCGTGGCGGCAGCGGGGGTTCCGGGCATGATTACCGCCGACATGGTCAAGCCGGGAGCGGCGGTGCTCGATGTCGGCGTGTCCCGAGTCGTCGACGACTCGACCAAAACGGCTGTGGTAGCTGGCGATGTCGCACCCGAGGTGTGGGACGTCGCCGGCTATGTCAGCCCGAACCCCGGTGGTGTCGGCCCGATGACCCGCGCGATGCTCCTGAGCAACGTCGTCGCGGCCGCCGAGACGACGACCGGTCGGCGCGGCTGAGCCGACGCCCGGTTCGACGGGCCGACTGGCCGACATCCGGTCGACGGATGACGTGGGCCTACCTCAGGACGGACGCGGTCACCGCGTCGTCATCCGACCGTCCAGGAGTCCCGGCCGCGGAGCAGGCCGGCGAGGTCGTCATCGGATGCCGGCCCACCCGCTGCGGTGACCGCGCCGTCGACCTGGGCGCGCACGAGGTCGTCGTACACCGGACGGGAGACCTGCCGGAAGATCCCCATCGGCACGTGCGTCATCGCAGGGTCGTCGAGCCGAGAGAGTTGGAATGCCTGGCCGGGGTCGTCCAAGGTGGGGTCGTGCTCGACCACCGCGCCGGATTCGCCGGTGGCCGCCTCTGCCTCGGCGATGAACTTCATCGTGCCGGAACCCTTGCGTACCAACACCTTCCGGTCGTTCTCCAGGCCGACGGTGATCGCCTCGCCGGCTCGCAGCCGGACGATCCGGGCCTGCTGCTGGGTGCGGTCCTTGATCGCCTCGAACGCGCCGTCGTTGAAGATCGGGCAGTTCTGGTAGATCTCGACCAGCGCGGTGCCGCGGTGCTCGGCGGCTGCGCGCAGCACCGTGGTGAGTTCGGCCCGGTCGCTCTCCATGGCCCGCGCCACGAAGGTGGCTTCGGCCCCGAGCGCCAGCGACACCGGGTTGAACGGGGTGTCGAGCGAGCCGAGCGGGGTCGACTTGGTGACCTGGCCGACCCGCGACGTGGGCGAGTACTGGCCTTTGGTCAGCCCGTAGATCTGGTTGTTGAACAGCAGGATGGTGAGGTTGACGTTGCGCCGGATGGCGTGGATGAGGTGGTTGCCGCCGATGGACAGCGCGTCGCCGTCGCCGGTCACCACCCACACCGACAGGTCCGGCCGTGACGTGGCCAGCCCGGTGGCGATCGCCGGCGCCCGCCCGTGGATGGAGTGCATGCCGTACGTGTCGAGGTAGTAAGGGAAACGCGACGAGCACCCGATGCCGGAGACGAAGACGATGTTCTCGCGCTTGAGCCCCAGTGCCGGCAGGAAGGACTGCACCGCGGCGAGGATGACGTAGTCACCGCACCCCGGGCACCAGCGCACCTCCTGATCGGAGGTGAAGTCACGTTTCGTCTGTGCCGGTGCGTCGCCCGGCAGGTGCGGGACGTGCTGCAGGCCGCTGGCCGGCATCCCCAGGTCGGCGGACGTCACGAGAACTCCTCACCGGCGGTGGTGGTGATGTCGGTTGCTTCGGCCCTGGTCATGCGGACTCCTCCAGCGTGCGGGAGATGACGTCGGCCAGCCCGGCCGTGGTGAACGGCAGGCCGCGCATCGAGGTGTGTGAGCGGATGTCGACGAGGTACCGGCCGCGCAGCAGCAGGGCGAGCTGGCCGAGGTTCATCTCGGGCAGGAGCACTCGGTCGTACTGGCGGAGCACGTCGCCGAGGTTGGCCGGGAAGGGGCTGAGGTGGCGCAGATGAGCGCGGGCGACGGCATGCCCGGCGTTGCGCACGACCCGGGTCGCCGCCGCGATCGGCCCGAAGGTCGACCCCCAGCCCAGTACGAGCACCCGTGCCGCGCCGCTCGGGTCGTCGACCTCGAGGTCGGGCACCTCGATGCCGTCGACCTTCGCCTGGCGTAGGTGCGTCATCCGTTCGTGGTTGTCGGGGTCGTAGGAGATGTTGCCGGTGACGTCGGCCTTCTCGATGCCGCCGATCCGGTGCTCGAGGCCGGCCGTGCCGGGTACCGCCCATGGGCGGGCGAGGGTGCCCGGGTCGCGCAGGTACGGGTGGAACACCGGTTCGCCGGCATCGTCGGTGGCGTTGGGCGCGTCGGCGAACCGCACGGTGAGGTCCGGCAGATCGCCGACCGACGGCACCGCCCACGGCTCGGACCCGTTGGCGAGGTAGCCGTCGGAGAGCAGCAGCACCGGCGTGCGGTACGTGGTGGCGATCCGCACGGCATCCAGCGCGGCGGCGAAGCAGTCGGCCGGGGTGCACGGTGCGACGACCGGCACCGGAGATTCGCCGTTGCGGCCGTACAGGGCCTGCATCAGGTCGGCCTGCTCGGTCTTGGTGGGCAGCCCGGTCGATGGCCCGCCGCGCTGGACGTCGACGACGAGCAGCGGCAGTTCGAGCGACACCGCGAGACCGATGGTTTCGGACTTCAAGGCGAGGCCCGGACCCGAGGTGGTGGTCACCCCGATCGCGCCGCCGTAACTGGCCCCGAGCGCGATGCCGACGCCGGCGATCTCGTCCTCGGCCTGGATGGTGGTGACGTCGTGCCGTTTGAGCGCCGAGAGCGCGTGCAGGATGTCGGATGCCGGGGTGATCGGGTACGAGCCGAGCACCAGCGGGCGGGCCGCCCGGTGCGCCGCAGCGACCAGGCCGAGGGCGAGGGCGGTGTTGCCGGTGACGTTGCGGTAGGTGCCCGGTGGGGTCGGGGCGGGGCCGACGACGTATGCGCTGGCGAAGTCCTCGGTGGTCTCGCCGTAGTTCCAGCCGGCCTTGAGGGCGGTGAGGTTGGCCTCGAGGATGTCGGGCCGGGCGCTGAACTTCTTCGCGAGGAACTCCTCGGTGCCCGTGGTCGGCCGGGTGTACATCCAGGACAGCAGGCCGAGGGCGAACATGTTCTTCGCCCGTTCCTTCTCTTTACGGGTGAGCCCATCGAACGGTGCGAGGGCCTCGACCGTGATGCTGGTGAGAGCCACCGGATGCACGTGGTACGAGTCGAGGGTGCCGTCGTCGAGCGGGCTGACGGCATAACCGACCTTGGCCAGGTTGCGCTTCGTGAACTCGTCGGTGTTGACGATGACCGTGGCGCCACGGGGGAGGTCGGCGAGGTTGGCCTTGAGGGCGGCCGGGTTCATCGCGACCAGGACGTCGGGGGCGTCGCCGGGGGTGAGCACGTCGTGGTCGGCGAAGTGCACCTGGAAACTGGACACCCCCGGCAGGGTTCCCTGCGGGGCGCGGATCTCGGCCGGGAAGTTGGGCAGGGTCGAGAGGTCGTTGCCCAATGCGGCGGTCTCGGAGGTGAACCGGTCGCCGGTGAGCTGCATCCCGTCACCTGAGTCGCCGGCGAACCGGATGACGACGCGATCAAGAGTCTGGACGGTGGTACTGCTCACAAGGCACCTTGCGCGAGGGGGTAGGCGATGCTGCGCCCGGCCCGTGTGG
>JBOFJB010000518.1:0-3458 GCA_051650465.1 Dermatophilaceae bacterium
AACTCCCGATGGGCTGGCCGAATGCCTGACGCTCTTTCGCGTATCCGATCGTCTCCAGCAGGATCTGCTTGGCGTGGGCGACATTGGCGCGGGCGGCACCGACCCGCTCCTGCGGCAGCCGCTGCATCATCGCGATGAAACCGGCGCGATGCCCGCCGTCGCCACGGTGACGACCGTCAGCAGTGGCACCGCGACGATCGTCATGACGCCCAGCACGTCCGTCCGGTCGAGGTTGTAGACGAGATTCGCCTCCCACGGCACCACATCGGGGATGGAGGCCACCCCGATGAGAAGCAGCGGAACCGCAGAGCCGGCCACCGGGCCGACGGCGCGACCAACGAACACCGCGGCCGCGGTCAGCAGCGTGTGCAACGTGCCGATGTGGGCCACCGGGACGTCGGGCGCGGTGGCCAGCAGCACCACCAACCCCGCCCACTGGGTGAGGTAGACGACTGCCATCCAGGTCGCGTCGGTCAGCGCGGGCGATCGCGGCGAACTCACCGTCAGCCAGCCCAGTTGGTTCGCCGAGAGATGCACGGCAACGGCGATCGGGAGCGCCAGGGCCACGGTCGTCACGCTCTCCAGCGGTCGCTCCATCACCTCGAGGCGAGGGTCGACCGGTGGGAGGGTGAGGCCGTTGACGCCGATGACGACCGCCCAGGTGAGTATGAGGGCAAGGCCGGCGGTGCGGTCGCTGCCGTGGGCCGCAGCGATTCGACGCAGAATCATAGGAGGGCTCGACCCCACCTCACGGTAGGGCCTGGGCAGGCAGCGAGCAGTCCCGGAGTTGCCGCACGCTCGCCACGACGATTCGGTCGCGAGCGTCCGCGTCGATCGTCTCCAGTCGCAGACCAGCGGCGCGGGCCGGACCCAGTCCCGCACTGGAGAACGGATCCTGCCCGGCATACATGCCGCCATCCAGCGGCATCCCCAGGTGGGCTCGCCACCAGGTCGTCATCGCCACGCTGAGTTCATAGCGATCCCGACTCCGGCACGTGGTTCCGAACATCACGTCGCCCAGTCTTGCGGTGACGGTGCCGGGTGAGATGACTCGGGCCGGCGCGTACTTGCCGACGGTCGGCGGGATCGGCACCGCCTCGGTCGGGCCGGGCAGATCCGTTGCGCTGACGACCGTCGGCCGGACCTCGCGCGGGAGCCGCCGCAGGCCATCGCGGAGTTCCGCCCGGTAGTCGGCCCGGACCGCGTCTTGGGTCCCGTCGAAACAGATCACCGGAGAACCCTGTTGGCACTCGACTCGAGCAGCCCCGGGGATGGACTGGACCGGTCCGGCCGTGAGGATCAGCGCCGCGATGGCCGCGCTCGCCAGCCACCAGGCCGCTCGAGACGCCCGCCGATGGCGGCCCACGGTGAGGATCGCCGCCGCCGCGACGCAGGTCAGGCTCGCGGCACGGAACAGTGGGGTCTCGATGGCCGGCCAGTCGTACCCGAGTGCAGCGGACTGAGGAACAGCCACTGCGGAGATCGGGCTCTCGGCGAGGTACACGACAAGCCCGGTGGCTGCGGCGTAGGGCGTGACGAACGCCGCGGGAATCGCGATGAAATGCGGCGCCCACCTGGCCAGCAGGACGCCGAGCGCGGCCGCACCCACGCCGGCGGCCTGCAGCGCGATCACACTGAGGGCGTAGCGAGTGGCGGACTCCGGTGTCGTCGACTGACGCGTCAGCACCGCGACGGCCGCAGCCAGCCCGCCGTTCACCACCCCGGAGGCGGACAGGCCCCACCAGAACGGGCCGCGGTACAGGGCGTGGCGGTCGCGCCGGCCGACCAGGGCCCAAGCCTCGGCGTCGTGGGCTCGCAGCGAGACCGCGGCCCACGCGACCGCCGCGGCGAGCAGGCTCGCACCGAAGATGCTGGTGCGCTCGAGGGCGGCAGATCCGGTCGGCATCCACCCGACCCAGCCGGCACGACTGGTCCACAGGACGAGGAGCCCTTGGGTCAGCAGAACCGCGACGAGGAAGACCCATGCCCGCCGCGGGGACCCCCGAAAGATCGTCATGTACCGGCGGCGTCGGCGGGGTCTGCTGCGTCGGCGAGCACCCGTCCGATCGCGTCACGGAGCCGCTCGACGGTGACCGTCTCGTCGTCGCAGAACGCGCGGAGTGTGCCGGCAAAGCGAACCCGACCTCGGTGGATGACGACGACGGATGCGGCGGTGGCGGCCACGTCTTCGAGCAGGTGGGTAGCAAGGATGACGACCCGCCCGTCGGCAGCGGCGCGAACCCGCCGGTGGAACGCTTCGCGCTGGAGCGGATCGAGCCCGACCGTGGGTTCGTCCAACAGGATCACCCGCGGTTCGCACACGGTGGCGACCGCGAGACCCACCCGGCGCTGCTCACCTCCGGACAACTCACCGATCCGGCGGTCCCACAAGTCGAGGAGGCCGCCGGACTCCGCAGCGGCTCGGGCGGCGAGCGCACGAGTGTGCTTTTCGGTCCGTTTCAGCCAGACCGCGTAGTCGAGGATTTCGCGGACCTTCATCCGGCGGGGAAAGGTGAGGTGCTGAGGAAGCCAGCCGAGTGTCGACAGAAACTCCGAGGAGCGCCGCCCGTCGACCCGATGGGCATCCCAGGTGATCTCCCCGGAGGCCACCGGAAACTGCCCGGTGATCGCGCCGAGCAACGACGTCTTCCCCGCGCCGTTCGGCCCCAGCAGCGCCGTCACCCCCGCTGGTGCCTCGAAGGACACCGCGTCGACGACGAGAGATGCGCCCCGGCGGACCGAGATGTCATCGACACGAAGCGGGGGTGCGGCATGGTGTGCGGTGTCACTCAATATCTGCTCGACCATCCGCCACACGTGTCAGGCGCAAAGGAGATGTCACGGCAGATTCTCGACCGGACCCCGTCGAAGGAGCAGAACGGCCCGACCAGTGCAGAAATGGTCCCGCCTCGATTGACACTGCTTGATGATGTGGTATTCGCCGCGTATCGGCCGACGGTGCTGTCACTACAAAACCCGAGGACGACCTGCCCCGAATAGTAGACACTATTTCCGGTCGTTGACCTCATGTTTCCGCCGACAATGGCTCCATTGCCTAACGATTGGGCACGGGATTGAACTCCACTCCCGTCGTTCGACGAGACGTTGACGGCGTACGCCGACGCTGGCATGAGCGCGAAGGAAAGACCCAAACCGATCGATTTAAGAATGATGCGCGAGCGTTTTCGTGCAGACATCGCTAGTCCTTTGTCGTGTAACGACCCCTGCAATGCACGAGCAACGTAGCAACGTAGTGTCAACGTGGTTGGCTATATCGGCGGCTCGCGCCGTCATGCAAGGTGCTGACAACATAAGTTACAGGCCGAGGTCGCGGCCGATGAGTTCCTTCATGATCTCGTTGGAGCCGGCCCAGATCTTGGTCACCCGGGCGTCCCGCCACGCCCGGGCCACGCGGTACTCGTTCATGAACCCATAACCGCCGTACAACTGGACGCACT
>JBOFJB010000519.1:0-1807 GCA_051650465.1 Dermatophilaceae bacterium
ATCCCGGTGGTGTCCGTCCTGCTCGGGGTGCTCCTCCTCGGCGAGCGGCTCGGCCCGGCCCAACTGGTCGGGTTCGGGGTCGTGCTGTCCGCCGCGGTCGTCGTCGGCCGTCGCCCGCGTGCGCGCCCGCGGACCGCGCTTCGGCCGGCCGCCACGGCGTCCCGCTGACTCACCCGGTGGAGATGGCGCCGTTCTCAGCCGGGCCGGGGAGGGACCACGCGGCAGGCCGGCGTGCCGCCGGGGAGTCGGTACCGGTTGCGCGCCACCCAGCGGTAGACCAGGCCGGCGAGATGGTGGATTCCGGGTAGCCGCAGGATCGCTCCGGTCGGCCACCACCAGAGGTGCGAATCGAGAAGCAGGCGCGCCACGGCATCCTGCGCGCTGTAGACCCGTCCACGTCGGTCGACGTACTGCAGCGCGAGCCGGCACTGCTCCTCGGTCAGGTGGTAGCGCCCGAGGTCGACCCATCGGGAGGCCGTGATGGTGCCGCCGCGTGGCGGTATCCATCGAGCCGCCGCCTCGGCCAGGCGGGTGCAGATACCGCAGTCGCCGTCGAACACCAGCAGCGGCGGGGTGGGATGCCGGGTGGGCGGCTGAGCGAGCATCTCGCCATCATGCATCGCCGCCGGCTCTGTACATCGCCGCCGGGCCCTCACACATGGCCGCCGGGCTCCGTCCGGCGGCGCCGGTCCCGGGGGTCCGGCGACGTCGGTGCGCTGCGGCAGGATGGCGGCGTGAGCGACGCCCCGACCGACCGTGCCGCCGAACTGCCCACTGTCCCGGATGACGTCCGCCAGCAGTGGGGGTCGCTCGCCGAAGAGGCTCGCGGCCACCAGTTCGCGTATCACGTCAAGGATGCGCCGACCATCAGCGATGGTGAGTACGACGCGCTGATCGGGCGGCTGAACCACCTGGAGGACACCTACCCGTCGCTGCGTACGCCCGCCAGCCCCACCCAGCAGGTCGGCGGCGCTGCCTTCGCCACCGAGTTTGCTCCGGCCGACCATCTCGAGCGGATGCTCAGCCTGGACAACACCGTCAACGCCGAGGAACTCACCGCCTGGGCGGCCCGAGTCGAGCGGGACGCGGGCGGCGCCGATCTGCACTGGCTGTGCGAACTGAAGATCGACGGCCTCGCCGTGAACCTGCTCTACGAGCATGGCCGGCTCACCCGGGCGCTCACCCGTGGCGACGGCCGAACCGGTGAGGACGTCACGCTCAACGTGCGCACCATCGATGACGTCCCGCATCGGCTTGCCGGCACCGGCCACCCGGCTCGGGTCGAGATCCGCGGCGAGGTGTACTTCCCGGTCGAGGCGTTCGCCGAACTGAACGCCGCGCTCGTCGAGGCCGGCAAGGCGCCGTACGCCAACCCGCGCAACACCGCGGCCGGGTCGCTGCGCCAGAAGGACCCCCGGGTCACGGCGAGCCGTCGACTGCGAATGCTGGTGCACGGCATCGGGTTTCGTGATGGTGTCGACCTCACTCGACAGTCGCAGGCCTACGACCTGCTCGCTCGGTGGGGTCTGCCCATCTCGACTCGGGCGCAGGTGGTCGACACCGTCGGGGAGGTCCAGGAGTTCATCGCGGAGTATGCCGACCAGCGGCACAGCATCGAGCACGAGATCGACGGTGTCGTCGTCAAGGTCGACGAGATCGCCGTGCAGCGCCGTCTCGGGGCCACCTCGCGCGCGCCCCGGTGGGCGATCGCGTTCAAGTACCCCCCGGAGGAGGTCAACACCAGACTGCTCGACATCCAGGTCAACGTCGGCCGCACCGGCCGGGTCACGCCGTTCGGGGTCATGGA
>JBOFJB010000520.1:0-1660 GCA_051650465.1 Dermatophilaceae bacterium
CGGCGACATGCCGTTGGTTGCGAGCCTCCAGCCGGTAGTCGAGTTCCTCGGCCATCCGGTCGCGCAATTCGTCGGTGACCGCCTTGACGTCGATGCCGGGGAGCACCGAGCCCGCCATCCGCGCCATCCTGGCCACCTGCTTCAGGTCGGTCATCAGCGCTTTGCCGGCACCGGGGTACTGGATCTTCACCGCCACCGGCCGACCGTCGCGCCACACCCCACGGTGCACCTGACCGATCGACGCCGACGCGGCCGGGGTGTCGTCGAACTCGACGAGTTTCGTACTGGCCCAACGCGGCCCGAGTTCGGCGGCGAGGATGCCGTGCACCGTCTGGGCCGGCATCGGTGGGCCGGACTCCTGCAGTTTGGTCAGGGTGGCCCGGTACGGCGCGACGAGTTCCTCCGGGAGCGCCGCTTCCATGACCGACAGTGCCTGCCCGAACTTCATCGCGCCGCCCTTGAGTTGGCCGAGGACGGAGAACATCTGTTCGGCGGTGCGGGCCTGCAGTTCGGCGGCGACGGCGTCGGCCGGGCGGCCCCCGACCCGTTTGCCGACGCCGAGTGCGAACCGGCCGGCGTGGCCGAGTGGCAGGCCGACGAGTTTTGCGGTCCTGGCGATGGAGCTGCGGGGGATCTCGCTCACCGCACCATTCTCACCGACGCGCACCGACAGTCGGCCCGGACCTTCCACAAGCGGTGGAGGAACGCCGTCCCGTCATGCGCGACCTCGGTAGAGATGCCGCCCATCGAGTAGTCGCCGCGAAGCGTCGCGAGCACGGTGACGGTGGCGACCGCAGCTGCGAGCACTGTGGCGGCTCCTGGCGGTTCGAGCATGGAGCCGGGCTCGCGGGTGGCCGGCCATGCGGCGCCGACACAGGCGAGGCACGGTGTGCGGCCGGGCACGACAAGTGGCCCGACGATGATGTCGCGGAGTCCGACTGACACCGGCAGATGTGGGACGCCGTGCCGGTGCCACGGGGCGCTCACCATCGGGGCGAGACGACCGGCAGCGACCAGGACCAACGCTGACGGTGCGGCCTCGCCGCCGTCGATTTCGATCTCCGCGGCCAGGCTGGCATGCGCACCGGCGCGCACCGCGACCCCACAGCGCCGTAGTTGCGCTGACACCTCACCGGCGATGACGTGCCAGCCATCCACCACCACTGGAGTGGGGCTCGCCCGGGAGCCGTTGACGGCGACCGGGCGGTCGATAGGCGTCGGGCCCGCCGGGCCGCGGTCGACGACGACCTGACCTGGCACTTCGTCCTGCGTTCCCTGCTGCACGTGCCCTCCCGGCATCCGACCACGATGTCGGCGACATCCTTCCGGAGTCGCCGGCGTTGACGTGACCGTCATCCACAGGGTCGGTGCCCGGGAACGTGCTCGACCCCGGCCCCGAGCCGGGACCGGGGCCGAAGCAACGGTGAGACGGGGCGTCAGGCCTTGCCGAGGATGCGGTTGAGGTTGGTGCCGCAGGTCGGGCAGGTGGCTTTGGCCATCCGCCGACCGTTGTCGGAGACGACGACGCGGCCCTCGGCCGCGCGCTTCTCCTTGCACTTCACGCAGTAGAAATCGCCCTTGTAGGTCTCGTCGGACATCAGTTTCGTCTCCTTGTCGTCGGCCTAGCACCACGGCTGTGACCGATCTGGTGGCGCCGCTC
>JBOFJB010000521.1:0-1549 GCA_051650465.1 Dermatophilaceae bacterium
CGCATCGCCCAGACGGTGGACATCCCTGAGGTCGGCGTCGGCTTGGTCAGCACGATGAGGAGCCGCTCCGGCGCCAGTCCGGCCGCAGCCTCCTCCACGACCACCCCCGCCGCGCCGATGCCGCGGACGCTGCACTCGACGACGACGAGCACCGCCTCGGCCTGCCGGTGCGAGGTGGGCAGGTGCTGCCCGCCGTCGGTGAGCGTCATCCCCGCCACGCGGCGCAGGTCGGTGGCGAGCCGCTCAGGTGCGTCGAGGTCGGCGGCCGGGGCGAAGGAGAGCAGCGAGCGCGACCGCTCGTGACGCAGTCCCGCGCCGGTGGTGACGTCGGTCTGCGGGGGGCGGAGCAGCCGGTCGGCGAGACCGACCCGGCCGGGTGCGGCATCCACGAGCGCGACGCCGTCGAGCCGTCGTGCCTGGAGTTCCTGGGCGAGGCAGACCGCGAGGGTGGTGGTGCCCGCGCCGCCGTGACCGCCGGTGACCCAGACCCGCCGCCCGGTGGACACCGGGGCCTGCTGCTGCTCCCAGGCCCGGGCGAGCTCACCAGGTGCGGCGTCGGACCCGACGAGTCCGCGCAGGTGTGCTGCGACCCGGCCGAACGCCGAGCGCGCGGGACGCACCGACAGTTCGTCGAACACCGCCAGCGGCCGGCCTATCCGGGCGGGTCGACCCGGTGCGGATGACGGTGCCGTGCGTGCCGACGCCGCGTCGTCATCCGACGGTCCGACGGTGTCCGACGCGGCAGGGGCGTCCGACGGTTCGCGGGTGTCTGAGGGTGCGGCGGTGCCTGAGGGTGCGGCGGTGTCCGATGCTTGGGCGGCGTCCGAGGGTGCGGCGGTGTCCGATGCTTGGGCGGCGTCCGAGGGTGCGGCGGTGTCCGATGCTTGGGCGGCGTCCGAGGGTGGCGGGCCGCTCGGCTGGCCCAGCGCTGCCGGCGGTTTCGGGCCGTCCGGTCGGTCGGCGGCACGGGCGCGCAGCGCGGCCGGTTGCCAGATCTGCGGCTGGTGCGCTGCGGACGGGTCGTCGCTGCTCGTCATCGGTGTCCTTCGGCGTCAGAAACTGTCGAGGAGGTCGGCATAGACACCGAAGGCGCCGACCAGGAGCGGGATGCCGGCGAGCACCGCCAGGGTCTCGATGCGGGTGGCCCAGCGGCGAGCGTTCGCAGCGACCAGCGGGGTGGGCGGACGCACCATCGCGACCAGTGGGACGGCAGCGACGAGCAGGAGCCCGGCGATCAGCCAGCCCCCCGTCGCGGGCCACTCGATCGCGGTGAGCCGAACCAGGCCGGTCAGGCCAGCCACGGCGGCGCCGGCGACGAGGAGTCGCTCGCCCACGAGCGGGAAATGCCGGGTGCGCACCGCCCACGCGGCGCTGCCGGAGACCGCGATCCCGACATCCCACGCGTCGGGTGGGTCCGTGACCGTGGTGAGGTACAGCGCCACACCGCCGGCGAGAGCGGTGACCACGACCGCGCCGAGCACCGAGACGTGCGCTGACGCCACCGCCCGCCCGACCGTGCGTCGGCGCAGTTCCTCCCCGCGGCTCAGGC
>JBOFJB010000522.1:0-14106 GCA_051650465.1 Dermatophilaceae bacterium
GGTTGTGGCGCGAGCCGACGGTCTGCTGCTGCGGCTCCTCACCCTCGCGCGGCGCCTTGATCGAGCCGGTGACGGCATCACCTTTCCGAAGTCCGTGGCGCTTGACCATCTGCAGCGGCACGTAGACGTCGCTGCTACCAGGCAGGTACCCGGTGGTGCGCACGAAGGCGTAGCTGTCGAGGATGTCGAGGATCCCAGCCACCGGCACGAGCACGTCATCCTCGCGGATCTGCGGCTCGCCGGGTTCAGCCTGCGCAGTGTTCACCGCGCCCTGGCCGCGGCGCTTATCGCGGCTGCGCCCACGATTGCGCCGACGCCGCCCACCGCGACCGTCATCGTCCTGCCGCGAGCCGTGCTGGTCGGGCTGGCCTTGGCGGTCGCGCTGGCGCTGCGGTTCCTGCTGCCGATCCCGCTGGCCCTGCTGTTCAGGCTGGCCTTGCTCACCCTGCGGCATGTGCTCCGAACGGTCGGCGGTGGAGCGGTCGCCATTCGACGACGCTTCCCTACGTTGCACTTCCGTCCGAGAGCCACTGCCGGCGGCACCGGCGTCCCGGCCCGGGTGCCCGGTGGTCTGATCGTCATCACTCGATGACCGAGGCGGCTCGCCGCGCCGCTCCTGAGCAGGAGCAGCAACGTCGTCACCGTTTTGACGGGCTTTGATGGCAGCCACGAGGTCGCCCTTGCGCATCTTGGTGGTACCGCCGATGCCCATGCTCGAGGCCAAGCCCTGCAACTCAGCGAGCCGCATGGCAGCGAGCGCTCCGGAACGGCGGGTGCCGCCGCCGGACGCCGGCGCCTCGATGGTGGTGTCTGTCACGAAGGATCCTTTCCCCTCGCCGGAGGTGGGTCGCAGGTTTCTGCGACCGATGAAGTGGGGGACACATCGGGCCAACTGTCGTACACCCTGCTGAAGGCGTAGCCCAGAACGTGTGCAGCAAACCCCGCGGCGGGAACGACTCTGGAGGTCGGCCACCGGCAGCGAGGACGCTTAGTCACAGTACCACCGGGCGCCGGGGTTCGAGAGCGCTCGGCCGGTCTACCGCCTAACTCGCGATCTGGCCGGCTGCGCGGCGAGCCGGCCGTCCCCCGAACTAACCGGCCACCACCTCAGCCCCGGTCGCGGGGATGCCAGGGGTCAGCATCCGCCAGCCCACCGGTGCCCGCTCGACGATGTCCACGGCAACGTCGCGGGTGACCAACACCAGCACCGACGGACCGGCACCAGAGATGACAGCTGCATAGCCAGCCGCCCGCAGCGCGTCAACCAGATCCATGGACCGTGGATACGACGCTCGGCGAGCATCCTGATGCAGCCAGTCACGGGTTGCGGCGTGCAGCCGCTTGGGCGCGACCGCCAGCGCATGCGAAAGCAGCGCGGTGCGCGCCGAGTTGGCCGCGGCATCCGCGAGCCGCACCTGCGCAGGGAGTACCGAGCGCGCCCGCGCCGTGCTCAACTGAGCATCCGGGACGAGCAAGACAGGGTCGAGATCGGGATGAACCGGAAGCTGGACCGTATTTACTGCACCATCGACCCCGTCGGACCAGGAGAGCGTGACCCCGCCGAACACACTGGCTGACGCGTTGTCCGGGTGGCCCTCGAGCCGTGCGGCCAACGCATTGGCCCGGTCGAGATCCGCCTCGACCGGCGTACCGGCATCCACCGGCTCGGACGCGACCGCGATCAGCGCCTGCGCAAGGACGACGCCGGTGACAATGGCCGTGGCCGAGGAGCCGAGGCCACGGCCGTGGGGCACCGCGTTGTCGCACTCCAGCCGTAACCCCGCCGGAAACGGCGCTCCGAGTTCGGCCCACGCGGTGCGCATCGACCGGTGCACGAGGTGGTGCTCGTCGAGCGGTACGTCCCCCGCGCCCTGCCCGCGCACCGCGATCGCCAGGCCAGGCTCCGCGGTGACGGTGGCCCGGCAGGTGTCCCACACCCCGAGCGCACACCCGAGGGAGTCGAAGCCCGGTCCGAGGTTGGCGCTGCTCGCCGGCACGCGGACCACGACTGACGTGCCCGGGCGAGGGCCCCGGGCCACCTCAGCCCTCGAGCCCGAGTGCCGCGGCCACGCTCACGACATCGGCGGCGACCCGCACCGGCGACACCTCCGAGCCGTCGGGGCGGCGCAAGGCCCACTGGGGGTCCTTGAGCCCGTGCCCGGTGACCGTACACACGACGGTGGCGCCCCGCGGGACCGCACCGTCGCGGTGGGCCTTGAGCAGCCCCGCGATGCTCGCTGCCGACCCGGGCTCGACGAACACCCCCTCGCTCGCGGCCAGCAGGCGTTGCGCGGAGCGGATCTCGTCGTCGGTCACCGCGTCGATGCGGCCACCGGACTCGTCGCGGGCCGCGACCGCCTGTTCCCATGACGCGGGGTTGCCGATGCGGATGGCGGTGGCGATCGTCTCGGGCGCGTCGACCGGATGGCCGTGCACCAGGGGCGCGGCGCCGGCAGCCTGGTACCCCCACATGGCCGGCCGCCGGGTCGCGACCGGGGCGAGCACCGCTCCCCCGAGGCCGGGTGTGGGCTGCGCGTACTCGGTATAGCCCGTCCAGTAGGCGGTGATGTTGCCGGCGTTGCCGACCGGCAGGACGTGGATGTCGGGAGCGTCGCCGAGCGCGTCGACCACCTCGAACGCGGCGGTCTTCTGGCCCTCGATCCGGGCCGGGTTAATTGAGTTGACCAACTCCACCGGGTAGGCGTCACCGAGTTTGCGGGCCACCGTGAGGCAGTCGTCGAAGTTGCCGTCGACCTGGATGATCGTCGCCCCGTGGATGACGGCCTGGCTGAGCTTGCCCATCGCGATCTTGCCGTCCGGAACGAGCACCGCACACGTCATCCCCGCCTTGACCGCGTAGGCGGCCGCGCTGGCGCTGGTGTTGCCGGTACTGGCGCAGACCACGGTGTGGGCGCCGCGCTGCTTGGCCACCGAGATGGCAGCCGTCATCCCGCGGTCCTTGAACGACGCAGTGGGGTTGGCACCCTCGACCTTGACGAACACCGAGGCGCCGGTGCGCTCACTGAGCGACTCGCACAGCACGAGCGGCGTGCCGCCCTCGCGAAGCGTGACGACCGGCGCGCCGTCGAGGCTCGGGAGGCGGGCGGCATACTCGCGGATCACGCCGCGCCACTGGTGCGCCACGTCAGGAGCCCTCGACGCGGAGCACCGAGGCCACCGCGGTGACCGCGTCGAGCGCGGCCAGAGTATCGACGGTGGCCGACAGCGCGGCGTCGGTGGCGGTGTGGGTGACCACGACCAGCCGCGCCTGCGCACCGTCGCCCGGCGACACCTGCTGCCGCACGGTCTCGATCGACACGCCGTGCTCGGCGAACGCGGCCGCCACCTGGGCGAGCACCCCGGGACGGTCGGCGACGTCGAGGCTGATGTGGTACCGCGTGACGGCCTGGCCCATGTCGACGACGGGCAGGTCGGCGTAGGCGGACTCCCCGGGCCCGCGCCCGCCGGCGACCCGGTGCCGGGCCACCGCGATGACATCACCGAGCACCGCGGATGCCGTGGGGTCGCCTCCCGCGCCGCGACCGTAGAACATCAGCTGGCCGGCCGCCTCCGCCTCGACGAAGACCGCGTTGAACGCCTCGCGGACCCCGGCCAGTGGGTGGCTGCGCGGCACCATCGCCGGGTGCACCCGCACGCTCACGGCATCGCCACCACCGGGCGCCGTGACCCGCTCGCAGATGGCGAGCAGTTTGACCACACAGTCCATCTCACGCGCGGCCTCGACATCGGCGGCGCTGACCTCGGTGATGCCCTCGCGGTGAACCCGCGCCGATGAGACCCGGGTGTGGAACGCCAGGCTGGCCAGGATCGCGGCCTTCGCGGCGGCGTCAAAACCCTCGACATCGGCGGTGGGGTCGGCCTCGGCATACCCGAGAGCCTGGGCCTGCGCCACGGTCTCGGCGAAGCCCGCCCCCTGCACGTCCATCTGGTCGAGCACGAAGTTGGTGGTGCCGTTGACGATGCCCATGACCTTGCGCACGTCATCCCCGGCGAGCGACTCGCGGATCGGCCGGAGGATGGGGATGGCGCCCGCGACGGCGGCCTCGTAGTAGAGGTCGACGTCGTGCTCGTCGGCGGCGGCGTAGAGCGTCGGGCCGTCCTCGGCGAGCAGCGCCTTGTTCGCCGAGACCACCGACGCCCCGTGGCGCATCGCGGTGAGGAGCAGCTCGCGAGCGGGGTCGATACCGCCGATGACCTCGACGACGATGTCGGCCCGGGTCACCAGCCCCATGGCGTCGTCGGTGAACAGCGCCGGGTCGACCGGCACGTCGGGACGCGGCCGGCCGGGCCGGCGCACCGCGATGCCCACCAGCTCGAGCGGCGCTCCGGCGCGGGCGGTCAGGTCGGCGGCGTTCGCGGTGAGCATGCGGGCCACCGCCGACCCCACGACGCCACAACCGAGGAGGGCGACCCGCAGGGGGCTACCGGGATGGTGCGGCACGAGTGGGTCAACTCCTCGGGTCGTCATTTGGGCGCAGGTTTCGGCACAGGCACAGGTTTCGGCACGGGCTCAGGCGTCCGCCACGTCGAGGGCGAGCAGGTCGTCGATGGTCTCACGGCGCACGATCACGCGCGACGCACCGTCACGGACCGCCACCACCGGCGGTCGCGGTGTGTGGTTGTACTGGCTCGCCAGGCTGCGACAGTAAGCGCCGGTACCCGGCACCGCGACCAGGTCGCCCGGTGCGATGTCGGCCGGCAGGTACTCGTCGAGCACCACAATGTCGCCGCTCTCGCAGTGCCGCCCGACGACCCGGGCCAGCCGAGGCGGCGCCGTCGAGTGGCGACTCGCGAGCGTGCACGAGTAGTCGGCCTCGTAGAGCGCCGGCCGGATGTTGTCGCTCATCCCTCCGTCGACGGACACGTAGGTGCGCGTGTGCCCGCCTCCGAGAGCGACGTCCTTCACCGTGCCGACCTCGTACAGGGTGAAACCGCTCGGCCCGGCAATGGCCCTACCCGGCTCCACCGAGACCCGGGGATGACGCCGCTCGTCGCCACCGCCCACCGCGGTCAACTCGCGAGTGACGATGCCCGACAACTCCGCGGCGAGCACCGTCGGTGGAAGCGGGGTGTGCTGGGAAGTGTAGGCCACTCCATAGCCGCCACCCAGGTCGATCTCGGGGCAGTGGTACCCGTACTCACCGGCGATCTCCGCATGCAGGCCGACGAGTCGCCGAGCCGCGATCTCGAACCCGCCGGTGTCGAAGATCTGGCTGCCGATGTGGCTGTGCAGCCCACGCAGGTCGAGGGCCTGCGGCTGGGCGAGCACCCGGCGAACGGCATCCGCCGCCTGGCCCCCGGTGAGGCTGAAGCCGAACTTCTGGTCCTCATGCCCGGTGGCGATGAACTCGTGGGTGTGCGCCTCGACACCGACAGTGACCCGCACCATGACCGGTGCGCGCACGCCGAGCTCGGCGGCGACAGCGGTGACCCGGTCGATCTCGACGGCCGAGTCGAGCACGATCCGGCCGACGCCGTAGGACAGTGCGTCGTGGATCTCGGCGACCGTCTTGTTGTTGCCGTGCAGCGCGATTCGCGCACCGGGGAAGCCGGCACGACGGGCCACGGCGAGCTCGCCACCGCTGCAGACGTCGAGGTGCAGGCCCTCCTCGGCGACCCAGCGCGCCACCGCGCTGCAGAGAAATGCCTTGCCCGCGTAGTAGACGTCCGCGCCGCCGGATGACGCGAACGCATCAGCGAACGCGTTCTTGAACGCCGTTGCACGAGAGCGAAAGTCGTCCTCGTCCACGATGTACGCCGCAGTGCCGTGCTTCCGTGCGAGGGTGACCACGTCTACCCCACCGACGGTGAGCAGGCCAGAGCCGTCACGACCGACGGTTCGTGGCCACAGTTGCGGGAGCAACTCCATGACGTTGCTCGGGTAGGGCAGGTACAGCGGCGGCCCGCCGTAACCCTCGGCGTGCAGAACGCCTGCCTCGTGGGAACGCATCGATCGGCTCCTTACATACGGTCAGGTGCGGTGACGCCGAGCATCCCGAGTCCGGTGGCCAGCACCTGGCCGGCGGCATCGTTGAGCCACAGGCGAGTTCGATGCAGATCGGTGACCGGCTCGTCGGCAGCCATCGGGCGGACCCGGCAGGTGTCGTACCACTTGTGGAAGCGGGCGGCGAGCTCTTCGAGGTAGCGCGCCACGCGGTGCGGCTCGCGCAGGTGCGCGCTCTGGGCGACCACGCGGGGGAAGTCACCGAGCACGGCGAGCAGCGCGGCCTCGGTCGGGTCGGCGAGCAGCGCCGCGTCGAAGCCTTCCGCGCGGTGCACGCCGTCCTCCGCCGCGAGCCGGGCGACGTTCGCCGTCCGGGCGTGCGCGTACTGGACGTAGTAGACAGGGTTGTCGTTGCTGCGTTTGACGAGGAGGCCGAGGTCGACGTCGATCGAGGAGTCGGTCGAGGACCGGACGAGGGTGTACCGCGCGGCGTCCACTCCGACGGCGTCGACGAGATCCTCGAGCCGGAGCACGGTGCCCGCGCGTTTCGACATCCGTACCGGATCGCCGTCCCTGACCAGGTTGACCATCTGGCCGATGAGGATCTGCAGGTTCTCGCCCGGGGTGTCGCCGAAGGCCGCGCACATCGCCATGAGGCGCTGGACGTAGCCATGATGGTCGGCACCGAGCATGATGATGACCTGGTCGAAGCCGCGCTCGCGCTTGTCCAGGTAGTACGCGAGGTCACCGGAGATGTACGCCGGCTGCCCGTCAGCCTTGATGACAACCCGGTCCTTGTCGTCTCCGTAGTCGGTTGACCGCAGCCAACGCGCACCGTCACGGTCGACCATCACGCCGAGGTCGTCGAGTCGCGCGACGGCCCGCTGAACGGCGCCGCTCTCGTGCAGCGAGTTCTCGTGGAAGTAGACGTCGAAGTCGACCCCGAACTCGTGCAACGACTGCTTGATCTGGTCGAACATCATCGCGACGCCGAGAACCCGGAAGCGTTCGGTGGCCTCCGCGCCGGGAAGGTCGAGTATGCCCGGCTCCTGGGCGAGAACCGCGCGCGCGACGTCGGACACGTAAACCCCCGCGTACCCGTCCTCTGGAGCCTCCGCTCCGGTCGCGGCAGCGAGGAGCGAGCGCGCGAACCGGTCGATCTGGGCGCCGTGATCGTTGAAGTAGTACTCACGCGTCACCCGGGCCCCGGATGCCGCGAGGACCCGCGCGAGAGAGTCGCCCACGGCGGCCCACCGGGTGCCGCCGAGGTGGACCGGCCCGGTGGGGTTTGCGGAGACGAACTCGAGGTTGACGACGTGACCGGCCTCACCGGTGCCAAGGCCGTAGGCCGGCCCCGCCTCGACGATGGTGCGGGCCAACTCACCGGAACTGGCCGCGTCCAGAGTGATGTTGAGAAACCCGGGCCCGGCGACGTCCACCGCCCGCACACCGTCGATGCCGGCGACCCGCGCGGCGAGCGACTCGGCCACCGCCCGTGGCGGCATCCCCGCCGGCTTGGCCAGTTGCAGGGCAAGGTTGGTCGACCAGTCGCCGTGCTCGCGATTCCGCGGACGCTCGACGCGCACCTCGTCCGGCAGCGGGACCGCGAGGTCACCGGCGGCGACCGCGCCGGCCAACGCCTCGCGGACCGCCGCAGCGAGTTGCTCTGGAGTCACCGGGGAATCCTACGGGCGCTGGCGCCCCGCCCTGCCCCGGGCGGCGAGGCGTGAGACCGTGGCCACCAGATGGCTAGGGTCGAACGGCTTCGAGATGAAGCCGTCGAACCCGTGCCGGAGCACCTCGTCCTCGTCTGGGGTCGGCATCGCTGCGGTGACCAGTAGAGCCGGTACGTGATCCAGGCGAGGGTGCGCCCGGATGGCGGCGATCGCCCACCAGCCGTCGTACGGCGCCATCTGGGCGTCGAGGACAATCACGGCGGGGATCCGGACGCTGGGGTCGATCAGGCGGGCCATCGCCTCGTGACCATCGATGGCCTCGTCCACCGCGAACCCCTCGAGCTCGAGGTTGATGCGCATCAGCCGCCGGATCGACTCGGTGTCGTCGCAGACGAGAACAGAAGGTGCGGGACCGCTTGAGGTGGTCCCTGGTTCCATGTTGGTCAGCGTAGGCTGCTAGGGTCGCGGGGCGTCATGGAATGAGGTATAGCCATGGCCGGGCCTACCCAGGCCCCCGTAGCTCAGGGGATAGAGCACCGCCCTCCGGAGGCGGGAGCGCAGGTTCGAATCCTGCCGGGGGCACCGAGAGTGGCTGCGCGGAGGCGCCGCGACTCCACGCCCAGCAGGCCGTCAGGAACGCCGAGCGACGACGACAGCCCCAGCGCAGGCCCGCCAGATGTGCTCACCACCGGCCTACGACTACTGTCGTAGTGTCCGCGTTCATCGGGTCGCTCGTCGCGGTGAACTGGCAGGCGTGGCGGCGCAAAGCCGTTGCCGCGCACCCCAAGTGCTCGCAGGTTTGTCAATTCCGGGGGCCATGTCGGAAGATGAAGAAGAGCGCCACGGCCCAGGAGATCTCGGCCGCGGCGCGTCATCCATTCTTTCGAATGCGACCGAACGGGACCGGGCAGGGGTCAACGGTATCGGCCCTGTGCTCGGCGACGTCGTCGCCGACCATCAGAAGGGCACTCCTTTGTCTCTCGACGCCACCATCCAGCAGTTGCTCACTATCGAGGGCGCTACCGGCGCGGCCGTGATCGACTCCGAGTCCGGGATGGCGCTGGCCCAGGGTGGGAGCCCCGGCTTCGACCTGGGTATCGCGGCGGCCGGTAACTCCAACGTCGTGCGGGCCAAGATAGCGACGATGACCGAGATCGGCCTCGATCAGAAGATCAACGACATCCTCATCACCCTCGACAAGCAGTACCACTTGATCAACGTGCTCGATACGCCGGTGACCAAGGGCCTGTTCATCTACCTCGTGCTCGACCGCACCCGGGCGAATCTGGCCTTGGCCCGCCACCGGCTCACCGCGGTGGCTCCGAACGTCGAGGTCTAGCCGCCCTGGCCGGTGACCGGCGGCACTACCGACCGCCGCCGGTCACGCGTCCTGGCTCCCGCGCGCTGACGTACGCGCAGGCCGCTCACCGGACAGGGCGTACCCCATGACGAGGTCCTCGTCGGCCTCGGCGGTGTCCAGAACTGCGACCACGGAGCCGCGATGCACCACGGCGACGCAGTCGCAACAGCGGAGCAACTCGCTGACATCGACAGACAGCACCACCACGGCACGGCCGTCTGCTGCGAGCCCCCCGATCAGGCCGTACGTGCGTTCCTTCGCCGCGATGTCGACGCTGCGGGTCGGGTGGTTGAGGATGACCACCCGGGATGACGTCGTGGCCGCCTTCGCGACGGCGATCTTCTGCTGGTCACCACCGGAGAGGGTGTGCACGACCGCCTGGATGTCGGAGATCGTCAGGTCTTCCTGGCTGACGCGCTTGATGGCGTCGCGCAGCCGTTCGATCTCGGAGGTGTACTCCCCCGACTCGGTGACCACGTCGGAGAGTTTGCGGTCCATGGCCTCCGGGGCCGGGCCCGCGACGTAGGTGACACGGGGGTCACCGCCGAGCGGCAGATCCATCGGCTTACCGTCGATCTCCACCGACTCGGCGCTGGCCTCCGCCCGCCCGGCGAGCGCCTCGACCAACTCGACCGCGCCGGACTGGCGCAACCCGATCACCCCCATGACCTCGCCCGCGTGGACGGCGAGTTCGACATCGCGGAGGCGGCCTCGTGGCACACCGAGGCCGCGCACGGTGAGCACCGGCTCCCCGGTGGTCCGCGGGCCACGGTCCACGCGGTTCAGCGGACGGTCGAGCATGGTCAGCACCAACTCGTCGGCCGCGACGGTGCCCCGGTCGGCAATGCGCACCACGACTCCGTCGCGGAGCACGGCCACCCGGTCACAGAGCGCGGTGACCTCCTCAAGGCGATGGGCGATGTGCAGCACTGCGCAGCCCTGCTGTCGCAGGCTGCGCGACGCATGGTGCAGTTGGGTGATCTCGAGGTCGTTCAGCAACGCCGACACCTCGTCGAAGATCACCAACTGGGCCTCCTCGGCGAGGACCCTCAGCACCTCGGCGAGCGACTGCTCGGCCGGGTCCAGATCGGCGACCGGCATGGTGAGGTCGAGTTCGAAATGAGTACGGCGGAGGATGTCGGCGCCGAGCGGGAGGAGTTCGGCCTGCTCCCACTCGGCCATGAAAGTGTGCCGGTACATCGCCTGGACGACGCTCTGGTCGGCCGGAAGGGTGAAGTCCTGCTCGATGACGCTGACACCCGCCGCGAGCGCCTCATCCCGCGAGCGCGGACGGTAGGACTCGTCCTCAAGGCGCATCGTCCCGCTCCTCGGCTGGACCTCGCCGGCGATCGCCTTGATGAGCGTCGATTTGCCCGAGCCATTCCGCCCGATGAGGCCGAGAATCTCGCCCCGCCGGATACCGAGGTCTACGCCACGCAGCACATGCCGCTGGCCGCGGAACTGATGGAGACCGGCAATATCGAGCAGCGGTTCCACCAGCACCGTCCTCTCGAAGGCTGAGATGTCCTGTTCGCTCTTAGCCGCCAAGATCCTAGATGAGCCCCGTTACTGGTCCGCGCGAGCGCCATCCGACAACCCAGGGCATATGGCCGCGCCAGGGCTGGTGGCGTCACGGACGGTTGCGGCACCCCGACTGGCACCGCTCACCGGGCGAACAGCCGACCGATGCCGAATGCGCAGCGTCCCGGCCCGGGGTCCGCCCTGGTTCACCCCGGAGACGGACCCCGGGTCCACCGGCGGGTTGACCCTCACGTCGGGTGGGCCTGCAAGGATCGTCGCCATGACTGGAGAACGGACATGACCACCGCCGCGCCCGAAGGGGCGCGCATCGAGGTACGGGGGCTGACCAAGCGGTTCGGGTCCTTCACGGCCGTCGACGACCTCAGTTTCACTGTCGAACCCGGCCGGATCACCGGGTTCCTCGGCCCGAACGGTGCCGGGAAGACGACAACCCTGCGCATGCTCCTTGGGCTGATCCGACCCACGAGCGGCACAGGCACGATCGGCGGACTCGCCTATGACGCTCTCCGAGCGCCGCTGAAGACCGTGGGTGCCGCACTCGAGGCGACGAACTTCCATCCCGGACGCAGCGGTCGCGACCACCTCCGGGTACTCGCCGCGGCAGGCGCCATCCCGACGGCCCGGGTCGACGAGCTACTCGAGTTGGTCGGCATCCCGGCCGCAGCGCGCAAGCGTGCCGGCGGGTACTCGATGGGGATGAGGCAGCGGCTCGGCCTCGCGGCAGCGCTGCTCGGCGACCCGCACGTGCTCATCCTCGACGAACCGGCAAACGGTCTCGACCCGGAAGGTATTCGCTGGCTGCGCGGGTTCATGCGCCACCTCAGCGCCGAGGGCAAGACGATCCTGGTCTCCAGTCACTTGTTGCAGGAGGTCGAGCAGACTGTCGACGACGTCGTCATCATCGCCAACGGCCGCCTGGTCCGGCAGGGCGCGATGGCTGATCTCCACGGCAGTCCCGGGGCTGTCGTGCGCACGTCCGAGCCCGAGCAGTTGGCCGGCGCCCTGCGCCTCGCCGACGTGACGAGCACGACCGGAGCAGACGGGACCGTGGTGGCGGACACTGTCGACCTGCGGCTCGTTGGGGATGTCGCCCTGCGGGCCGGTTTGCCGATCTACGGACTGGAGCCCAAGCGCGCCGACCTCGAAGCGCTCTTCTTCGAACTCACCGAGGGCACCAACCGGAACGAGGCGTCCGGAGCCCCACTCGAGCAGGATGCCGTCACCGGCAGGGAAGGAGCGAACCTGTGATCGCGGCAGTCCGTTCCGAGTTCCGCAAGTTCTTCACCACCCGCCTGTGGTGGGGCATGGCGATCGCCATGGTGATCGCCGCCGCCGCGTTCGCCGTCATCCTCGGCATCGTCCTGACCCTCGAGCCAGACCCCGAGGCGGTGGCCGCCGGTCAACCGGTAGGCGATGCGACGCAGATCGCGAACAGCGTGTATGCCGCAGGACTCACGGTCGGTTTCACCTTGACGCTCGTTATCGGCATCATGCAAATCGGGTCCGAGTATCGGCACAAGACAGTGACCGGTACGTTCCTCAGCAGTCCACGGCGCTGGCAGGCGATGGGCGCCAAAGTGATAGCGCTTCTCGGGATCGGCGCGATCTACGGGCTGATGTCGCTCGCCGGGTCGGTTGCCGCGGGTTCCCTCACGCTCCAGGCCCGAGGCGCCGAGCCATTTCCGAGTACCGAGGTGTGGCGCACGCTCGCTCTCAGTTTGCTCGTGCTCGGTCTGTGGGCGCTCATCGGTCTCGGTGTCGGGATCCTCATCCCCAACCAAGTGGCTGCGCTGCTGATTTCGGTCGGGGTCGTCTGGATCGTCGAGCCGATCGCCACCTTCGCTCTCGGATTCTGGGAGTGGGGTCGCGAGAACGTCGTCGCCTACCTGCCCTCGCAGGCGACCAACGCCGTCACGGACGGTGTCACGCAGCAGACCGCCGAGAGCGCCGACCCGCTCACCTGGTGGGTCGGTGCACTGGTCCTCGCCGCCTACGCCGCGATCCTGGCCGGCCTGGGTACCTGGCGCACCGTGCGGAGCGATATCACCTGACCCGCACATCACGATCGATTGCACCGTGACACCAGGTGGCTCGTGAGGCCACCTGACAGCACCGCACAACGGCGCGACCGGCCCAGGGTGACAAGCCCGGACCGGTCGCGTCCGTGTTCGGACGGGCGGAGATAGGCTGGGCAACAGACCACACCTTTCACACCCATTGCCCGGAAAGAGGCGCATCCCACGTGGCCGAGCAGTCCCCGTCCAGCGACCCCCTCACCTCGTTCGGCCCCAACGAGTGGCTGGTCGAGGAGCTGTACGAGCGGTACCAGAGGGACCGCACCACCGTGGACCGGGCCTGGTGGGACTTCTTCGAGCACTACACCCCGGGGAGTTCGGCCGGGACGAGCGGCGACAGCGGAAGCGCGAACGGTTCCGCGGCACGCAGCACGCCGGGATCACCGCCCGACGCTCCGTCCCCCGCGCCGTCGTCGTCCGCTCCGTCGAGTGCCTCGCCGCACCACGCCGCCGTACCGACACCGGCGGACCCGGCCAGTACCTCTCCGCGACACGCCGCACCCACGCCGACCGACACCACACCAACCTCGCCGGCCGGCGCCACGGCACCGGCCAGCGCCAGTTCTGCCGTCCCGGCGGGCGCCACACCGTCATCGTCATCAGCACCGGGTACGTCACGGCAACCGGATGACGCCGCGGTACGCGGCCGGTCCGGCGAGTCGACGCCGGCGGCGCAGCAGCCCGCCGAGCGGCCGGCCCCGCCGATGCCGCGCGAGGCGACCAGCCCGGCTGGCGGCGCGCCGAGCGGGGAGGACCGCACTACCGCGCTCCGTGGCGCCACCGCCAGAGTGGTCACGAACATGGAGACCTCACTCGAGGTCCCGACGGCGACCTCGGTGCGGGCGGTGCCCGCCAAACTGCTCGTCGACAACCGCATCGTCATCAACAACCACCTGACCCGCAGCCGCGGCGGCAAGGTGAGTTTCACCCACCTCATCGGGTATGCCCTGGTCAAGGCGCTCGAGGTGATGCCCGAGATGAACAACGGCTTCGCCCGGGACGACAACGGCAAGCCGATGCTGGTCACGCCAGCGCACGTCGGGCTCGGCATCGCCATCGACCTCGCCCGCCCGGACGGCACCCGGCAGCTACTCGTGCCGTCGGTGCGGCCCGCCGAGACCATGGACTTCGCGCACTTCTGGACGGCCTACGAGGACGTCGTGAAGAAGGCCCGCGCCGGCAACCTCACCGCTGCCGACTTCCAGGGCACCACGATCACCCTGACCAACCCCGGCACGATCGGCACGGTGCACTCGGTGCCACGGCTGATGAGCGGGCAGGGCGCCATCATCGGGGTCGGCGCGATGGACTATCCCGCCGAATGGCAGGGCGCGAGCACCGAGACGCTCAACCGCAACGCGGTCAGCAAGATCCTCACCCTGACCAGCACCTACGACCACCGCGTCATCCAGGGCGCCCAGAGCGGGGAGTTCCTCCGGATCGTGCACGGCCTGCTGCTCGGCGAGCAGGGCTTCTACGACGAGGTGT